>JALRFZ010000710.1 GCA_023253615.1 Verrucomicrobiales bacterium
AGACGCTCTCGAATCCTCCGGCCGAGCCCCCTGCCTCGCGGACGGTGGTCGCGCCTCCGCCTTTGCCCTCGGTGCCCGTGGTGGTGCAGACGACTCCTTCACCCGTTCCGACACCGGTCGCAAAAGCCCGGGTGGAGCAGAAGGAGGAGAGAGCCCCCTCGCCCGCCTCGGGTTTGACGAGCGTCTTGCGTCGCCGCGGTTCTCTCCGGGAAGCCCTCATCCTGAAAGAAGTCCTCGACTCGCCCGTCTCCCTCCGTTGACGCGTGCGGGCACCGGGCACGCGGTCACGCCAACCACTGCCGCACGAGGATCGGCGCGACGATCCGCAGGATCGCGAGACCCGCGCCGGCCATCATCAGACTCGTCACGACGACAAATGCGCCCTCGAACAGGACGAGGGCCCGCACCGTCCCCGGATCGGCGCCCAGGTGTCGCAAGTGCCGGAATTCATCGCGCCGGAGCCGATTCGAGAGGAGAAAGACGAGCGCCCCGATCGCGAGCGTGGCCACGCCGATCGCCCCGAGCAGCCTCAGGACGAAATCCTGCACGCTGAAGACGGTGGCGAAAAGTTCGTCCATCTCCGTCCCGGGTGAAATGAGCTGCGGACCGCCCGCCTTTCCATAGCGTCCTTTCAGCAGCGCCTGCGCCTTCGCATCCACGGGGATCACGATCGCCGCGGTCACCGGATAATCGGCGATCTCGCCGTGGAAATGGAAATCATCGGTATTTTCCTCGGTCACCTCGTTGTATTGCACGACCGAGGCATTCAGCCGCACGGCACCGTCATCGCTCCCTGACAAAGCCGCCAATCGCGCTTCCTCGCCGAGTTTGTCCGCCTCCTCGTGCCCGTGGCCGAGACCCTCGATGATCCACGCGGTCTTCACGTCCACGAAGATCGCCGCGTCGTCTGGCGTTCCCGACGGAGCCAGTACTCCGACGACCTTCATTTTCAGCGGATATACCCCCGCGAGATCAAAGAGCGTCTCGGGCGTGGAGATGACCGAATCGCCGGGAACGATGCCGTTTTGCGCCGCGACACCGGATCCGACGACGCATTCGCCGAGATCGATGAGCCCTCGACCCTCGCGGATCTCCAGCCCGCGGAAGTCGAAGTAATCCAGCGTCGTGCCGACGATGCGGTGGTCCGCCGCGGCATAACGCGCGTAAAGCGGGATCACGGTGGCGAGCCCGTCGGCCGCGATCGCCTCGGTCCCGCCATAGGGCAGTGTGGCGATGGCGGGTTTGGTGAAATACAGTCCGTTGAAGACGAGCTCGAGCGGACTCCCCGCCTGACCGAGCAACAAAGGCGTGCCGGCCGCCCGGGCGCGCAGTTGCTCCTCCACCTTGCCCACGACGAGGGCGATGCCCGCGGGGAGCAGCCACACGAGGCTGAAGGCGGCGACGAGCAGGGCCGTCTTCGCCCGGTTCCGGCCGAGGTAGCGGCGACCGAGGAACCAAACACCGCCCGCGTTCATGCGACGCCTCCTTTCCTCAAGGCGGGCACGTCGATGGTGCGGTCGAACCGCGGCAGCAGCAGCGGATCGTGGGTGATCATCAGCACCGTCGCGCCGATCTCCCGCGCCTCCTCCAGCATCAGGCTGACGATGCGATCCTGGTTCTCCGGATCGAGGTTGCCGGTGGGTTCGTCGGCGAGGATGAGCGGCGCCGCTGTGACGAGCCCCCGGCACAGGGCGGCCCGCTGCCGCTCGCCCTGCGAGAGTTGATCGGGATATTTCCGGAGATGGCTGGCGATCCCCGCCCGCTCCGCGAGCTCTTCGCAGCGCGCGCGCGCCTCGTCCCCGATGCCGCCGCCCGCCCCGAGCCGGAAGGGCAGCAGGATGTTTTCGCGGACCGTGAGATAGTCGAGCAGCTCGAAATTCTGCGGCACCAGCCCGATCATGCCGAGACGGAAACGCTGCCGCGCCGCGAGGGGAAAGAGATTCACCTCGACCCCGTCGACGAGGATCGCCCCCGATTGAGGCACGAGCAACCCCGAGATCAAATTCATCAGCGTCGACTTTCCGCATCCGCTCGGACCGACCAGGGCCACCGCCTCGCCGCGGGCGACGGAAAACGCTTCGATGCCCAGCACGAAGGCCTCGCCGGGATAGGCGAAACGCACCTGTTCACAGTGGATCATGGGACGGGATTCGGTGCGGGTGCGGGTGCCGCGGGCGGATCGGCGATCTGACGCGAGACTTTCTGCATGCGCTCCTCATTGAGCAATTCCAGACCGCTGATCTTCCACGTCTCGTCGAGCGCCACCAGCGTGATCTCGGCCTCGTAGCGGTTCGTCCGTTCGTGGGTGTGGCCCCAGTGAGTGACTTCTCCGATCGTCACCCACTCGGCCCGGGTGCGGAATCCGCCCGAGGCGAGTTCGCCGCCCGGCACCCCGCGGCACTCGCGCAGGGCGATCTCGTAGACCCGCACCCTCGGGCCACCCGTATTTTCCAGTTCCAGCGAGGCACGCATCTCGAGGTAGACCTTTTCCAAGAGAGGTCCGCTCACGCTTTTTTCGAGCGTGTCGTAAATGGCCGACTCATCCCGGAAGTCGAAGGCGTGATACGTGTTGCGCAACAGCGCGTAGACGAGATCCTCGGCCGCCGCATCCGCCGGCAGGATGACACGGACCCGCTCGTAACGCAGGGCGAAGACCCCCAGCCCGATCCCGCCTACCATCAGCCAGCCCACCCACGCGGGGGACTTTGTCTTGCGCCTCACCACCACGACCGCGGCCACCGCGAGCATGAGGAGCCCGCCGAAAACCAGCGGACGCAGGGGTCGGCTGCTCTCCCGCCGCAAACCCGGCACCGACTGCAGGGCGGGCAAGGTGGCATCGCCCTCGAGCTTCCACACCGCCTCGTTTTCCGAAGGCGTCAGGAGCCGCGCCGACGGCTTGCCGCGACTGGCGATCTCGAGGACGAGGCGCTCCTGCCCGGGCGCGAACCAGAGCCATTCGAGATCAAAGGCCGTCACGCCGACGAGGGCGGAGGAAAGAGTCAAACCCACCAGCGCCTCCTCCACCGGGATGGACTCCCGCTCGTCCGTGAGAAAGCCCTTTTCCGCATCCGGCACGATGAACCGCAGGCTGCGCTCCGTGAAAACGAGATCCTTCCCCGGAACCGTCACGTTCACCCCTGATTCGAAAAGGGTGAGGAGATTGTCGAGCACCGCCTGTTTTTCCCCGGGACCGATCGACTCGCCCTCGAGCCTCCACGATTCGCGGTAAGCCGACACTTTCACAAGTGCCTCAAGACGGAATTCAAAGGGCTCGACACTCACAAAACCCCGCACCGCCTCCTGCGCCGCGAGCGGGGCACCGGCGAGGAAAACGCAAAGGATGGGGAGACTCAGGCGGCGGAACACGGCTCAACGAAAGACGCGACCGGAACTCCGGTCAACTCCCGCACCCGGCCGGGCCCCGTTTTGTCGGACAATCCCTGTTCAAAAAAGCCCTGAAGACGCTCCTTGATTCACCCCCGATCTTTGCTTTGTTCACCCTTTACATTTTCCATCATGCGTAAAAGAACCCTCCCCCTGCTCCTGACGGGAACGCTCGTGCCGGTATTCGGGCATGCCCAGACCGTCGATTTCATGACCCAGGTGAAGCCCCTCCTCGAAGGCACCTGCATCCACTGCCACCACGAGGAGAAGGCCGAGGGCGAATATCGCATGGACACGATGGAGCTCGCCTTCGCGGGCGGGGAGAACTACGCGAAGGAGACCATCATCCCCGGCGATCCCGAAGCCTCGCCGGTCTACTGGATGACGACCGAGCCGGCCGACAGCGCCGATCTCATGCCGCCGAAAAAGCCCCTCTCCGTCGAGCAGCAGGAGATCCTCAAAACCTGGATCGCCGAGGGCGCCAAGTGGCCCGAGGGCGTGACCCTCGAGGAAAAGCCGCGCATGGATTTCAAGAACAACATCCTCCCCCTCCTCTCCAAGGGCGGCCCCTTCAAGGCGGAAGAGCAGAAGATGCTCCGCCTGTGGGTCGAGCAGGGTGCCGTCTGGCCGGCTGATTTCAAACTCGGCGGCGAGAGCGAAGCCGACAAGGGCGGCCTCGCCGACAACCTCGAGCTCGTGAAGGTCATCCGTGAAAACATCCTCGCGACCACCAAGGAAAAAGCCGAGGGCGACATGAAGGACTACACCGGCACGATCACGAAGACCGGCGTCAAATACGACATGGTCGCGATCAAGGGCGGCGAGTTCCTGATGGGCAGCCCCTCCGATGAAAAAGGCCGTGTCGAAGATGAGGGGCCGCAACACAAGGTGAAGATCTCGCCCTTCTGGATGGGCAAATTCGAGGTCACCTGGAACATGTACGAGCCCTTCATGATCACCGGCGTCGCCCGCAACAAGGATGGTTCGCCGGAAAACATCCCCGCCGACGCCGCTCCCGTGGATGTCATTTCCAGCCCCACCACTCCCTACACCGAGATGAGCTTCGGCATGGGCACCGACGGCTTCCCCGCCATCTGCATGACCGAGCACGCCGCCAGCAAGTTCTGCCAGTGGCTCAGCGCCCAGACCGGCCACTACTACCGCCTCCCCACCGAGGCCGAGTGGGAGTACGCCTGCCGCGCCGGCACCGCCGGCCCCTACAGCTGCCCCGAGGACCAGCTCGCCGATTTCGCGGTGATGGATCCCGAACAGGTCCGCGTCGGTTACGAGAAAGTCGGCACGAAGAAGCCCAATCCCTGGGGTCTCTACGACATGCACGGCAACGTCATGGAATGGTGCCTCGACCAATACAGCGACAAGGGCTACGCCGGTCGCGAAGGTGTCACCGAAAATCCCCTCGCCATCCCCACGACGCTGTATCCCCGCGTCGCCCGCGGCGGCTCCTGGTATGATCCGCCGGAAGAGCTCCGCTCCGCCCGCCGCATTTCTTCCAACGAAAACTGGAAGGTGCAGGATCCCCAGTTGCCCAAGTCGATCTGGTATCACACCGACGCCCATTGGCTTGGCTTCCGCATCGTGCGCCCCCTCGAGATCCCCGAGGCCGAGAAGATGCACCAGCTCTGGAATCTGGGCACGGTCGACGGCAACTGATCCCCGCGGATGAACGGCGCCCTCCAGACGCCGTCGCGGATACGGAAGGCGGGCCCGCGGGTCCGCCTTTTCTTTGCCTTCGCGCTGGCCCTTTTCAGCCAAGCCGGAAACGCCCGTTCCGCCGACTGGCGCCTCCTTACCTTCACCGAGCCCCACATGGGCACGGAGTTCACCATCCGTGCCTGGACCGAAGAGGGTCGCGAGCCCGACCTGCCCCTCTTGGTTGAAAAGGCCTTTGGCCGTGTCAGGGAGCTCGATGCCGCCCTCTCCGACTACCTGCCGGAATCCGAGATCAACCGGCTCGCCAAGGCTCCGGCCGGGGAAGCGATCACCGTGAGCGAGGATCTCTTTTCCGTCTTCGAAACCTCCGGCCGTCTCACGCAGGAAACGGACGGCGCCTTCGACATCACCGCCGGCCCCCTCATCCGGCTCTGGCGCATGAGCCGGAAGAACAACGCCCTGCCAACGCCGGAGCAGATCGAAAAAGCCAAGGCCCGCACCGGCTTCCACCACCTCGTCCTCGATCCTGACAAACGCACCATCACCAAAAAGGTCGAGGGCATGCTCTTCGATGTCGGCGGCATCGCCAAAGGCTATGCGGCTGACGCGGCGCTCGCGCTTTTGAAAGAAGGGGGCTTTCCCCGCAGTCTCGTCGCGGCGAGCGGCGACATCGTCACGGGCGAGGCCCCTCCCGGAGAAGCGGGCTGGCGGGTCGGCATCGAGACGCTCGAGGTGGGCCACGATCTGAAAGACCTCCAGACCGTCACCCTCGTGAACCAGGCGATCTCGACCTCGGGAGACACGCGCCGGTATTTCGAGCACGAGGGCGTGCGTTATTCGCACATCGTCTCGACCCGCACCGGACTGGGTCTCACCGAGCGGACCGGGGCGAGCGTGATCGCCGCGAATGCCACGATCTCCGACAGCCATGCCACCGCGGTGACCTTGCTCGGACCAAAGGAAGGCTTGCAATTCATCCGAAATCAGCGAGGGATCGAGTGCCAGATCGTCGTCCTTCGCGATGGTCGCGAAGCCTTCCTCCGTTCCGATGGATTCCCCCTCCCCCCGGGATCTCAAGCCCAAAAAGAAAGCGCCGTCACCCCGCCGTGACGGGCGCGAAGCCGCTGTACAATTTCTCTACGGGAATGATGCCCAGGGTACCCTCGAGGCGACACCGCAAAAGATGGCGGCCTTCTGGGATCTGCGAGATGCCAAACCGGTCGTCCGTGAATTCGCCGAGGAATTGATCCGCGGCGTGATCGATCACATCGGCGAGATCGATTCGATGATCCGCACCCATCTGGAAAACTACACCTTGCAGCGGCTCACCGCGGTGGACCGCAGCATCCTCCGGCTCGGCGCCTACGAGGTGCTTTTCTCCAGCCACATCCCGCCGCAGGCGGCCATCAACGAGGCCATCGAGATCGCGAAACGCTTCGGCACGGAGGATTCTCCGGGCTTCGTCAACGGCATCCTCGACCGCATCCTGAAACGCTGATCCCGCCGACGCATGGGCCTTTTTCAATCGATCCTGAACCGTTTCCGCGGAACCGACGTCGACTGGGACGATCTCGAGGAAACCCTCATCGGCGGAGACCTCGGCGTGCGCCTCTCGACCGAGATCGTCGGCCGCCTCCAGAAGCGCAAAGGCAAGCTCGACGCCGAGTCGGTCGTGGCGGCCTGTCGCGAGGAGATCACCGCCATCCTGGGGGGCGAAGCCGTGCCGGTGCCGCCTCCGGGCCCGCCCGGAAAACCGACCGTGATCCTCGTCGCGGGGGTGAACGGAGTCGGGAAAACGACCTCGGTCGCGAAACTCGCGGCTTTTCTGAAGAATCAGGGCCACGGTGTCGTCCTCGCCGCCGCCGACACCTTCCGCGCCGCCGCGATCGAGCAACTCAAGATCTGGGGCGAGCGCATCGAGGTGCCGGTCGTGACCACGCAATACCAGGGCGATCCCTCGGCGGTCTGTTTCGACGCCCATCAGAAGGCCATCGCCACAGGGGCCGCCTATCTCATCTGCGATACCGCGGGCCGGCTCCACACGCGGCACAATCTGATGGAGGAACTCAAGAAGATCCGCCGCACCCTCGCGAAGCAGGATGCGGCGGCACCGCACGAACGCTGGATCGTCGTCGATGCCACGACCGGTTCGAATGCCGTCTCGCAGGCGCGGGAATTCCAAGGGGCTCTCGATCTCACGGGCGTGATCGTCACGAAACTCGATGGATCGGGCAAGGGCGGCAGCGTCGTCGCGATCCGTCACGAACTGGGCGTGGCGACCCGCTTCATCGGCACCGGGGAAAAGGCCGGGGATTTCAAGGCCTTCGTCCCCTCCGAGTTCGTCGAGACTTTGCTGTGAGCCGCGGGGATCAGTAGATCGCTCCACCAAAACGGTTGCCCGGAGGATCATAACAACAGACGATCACGGTCATGACGTATCCGTCGTCTTCGAAGCGGGCGATCCCGGCACCGATCGCACTCGTCTCTTTCCACACCATCTGGGTGTAATGTCCCACGCCGCGGACGAAGAGCGCCGGGGTCATGATCGGGACATCAACGGGCATCTCCGATTTTTCCGCGTACCAATCCCTGCAGGCATCGAGCACGGTGTAGCTGGTGCCGAGCGCGAGATTTTCTCCGTAGGGATTCTCTCCCGGCGGCAGATGCGAGAGGCGCCGGGACCGGGCGATCGCATCGGCGCGCTCCTGGGCATATCGGGCGATCTGACTCGACCAGACGACACTGCCGCTCCCGACCTCGGCACGTTTTTCATTATGGAAGTGGACCATCTGACGCGCCTGTTGCCCGGTGAGGCCGGAACCGGTCGATGCGCCCGCGGCGTGTGGGGGTGCGCCCTCCTCCGGAGAGGGCGTGCAGGCGGAAACACCCACCATGGCGGCTGTCAGACAGCCGAGGGAACGGAGAAGCCGGGTCATGGGACGATCGTCATCAGGAGAATTCCACTTTGCCCGATGCCGCATCGCGAAGCAAGTTGGAGCTGAAGATGATCCTGATGTTCGACAAACCCTACGGGATGCTCTCGCAATTCACCCGGGATTGCGAGGGGCAGGTGACCTTGGCGGCCGGCGGATTTCCTCCGGGCGTGTATCCGATCGGCCGGCTCGATCTGGACAGCGAGGGTTTGCTGCTGCTCTCCGATGAACCAGGTTTGAACACGCGCCTGCTCGATCCCCGCAACGCCCATCCCCGAACCTATCACGCCCAAGTGGAGGGCGAAGTGACGAAGTCTGCGCTCGACCGTCTCGCCGCGGGAGGGCTCTTGATCCAGGGGCACCGCACCCTCCCCTGCCACGCCCGCCGTATCGAGCCCTCGCATCCCGACCGCGATCCTCCGATCCGCTACCGCGCGGCCATCCCGACGAGCTGGATCGAACTGACCCTGACAGAAGGCAAAAACCGGCAGGTCCGCCGCATGACCGCGGCCGTGGGCTTTCCCACCCTGCGCCTCATCCGCGTGGCCATCGGTCGCTTGCAACTCGCCTCGACCGGACTCGCTCGCGGCGAATGGCGGGAACTGACGCCGGAAGAGCGATCGCTCGTCGTGCCGGAGCGCGCCCTGCCCACGGCTCGTTCCTCCGATCGCTCGAAACGGAACCATTCCCGGTCTCGTTCCCGGAGGCAACGGTACTGATGCCGGACCCGACCCTTGCATTTCCTCCAATCTGCGAAAGATTCCCTACTCAACCCGTGAAATGCGCAGCCTCCTCCGATCCAAGATCCACCACGCCACGGTCACCGAAGCCAATGTCGACTATGTCGGCAGTGTCACGATCGATCGCGAGCTAATCGACGCGGTGGGTCTTTGGGTCGGTGAAAAGGTGCTGATCGTCAGCTCCACGACGGGCGCCCGTCTCGAGACTTACGTCATCGAAGGCGAGGCCGGATCGGGTATCATCGGGATCAATGGTCCGGCCGCCCATCTCATCAACGCGGGCGAGCGCGTCATCATCATGGGATTCGAGATCACGGAGAAGCCGGTGAAACCGAAGATCGTGCTCTGCGACAAGCAGAACCACATCGCCGAGTACCTCGACGAACGCGCCGGCATGGTGGTGGGCTGAATGCCCGCGTCGACCTTACGGATTCGCCCAGACGCGGACGACGGCCTCGAGCCCGCGGGTGACCTCGAGCAGGGCTCCGAAGTTCATTCCCACGACGGGACCGGTTGCCTTTGATTCCTCCACGACGCTCACGGCGGCGATCTCCGCCCCTGCAAAGCCGGCGGCCGCGACTTTTCCCGAGACGAAGGTTCCGCGATCCAAGAGCTCGCTCCCGCCCTTCCGCGGAGAGACGGTGGAAAACGCGCCCTGCGCGGAATCGACAAAATAGCGCGAGGATTCCTCGCCGGAAAAGACGACACGGCTTTCCTGACCCGGCCCGCCGATGGCATCGAGCGAGAGCATCGCGATGACCGTCTCTCCCCGCGAACGGCAACGCATCGCATATTGGTAACTGCCGCGTTGCCCGGCCGGGACCGCTCCCCCGCCATCGGCGAAAGCGATGAAACGAACGGTGCGCTGCTGGGCCTCCCCGGCCAGCGCACGGGCGAGCGCCACCAAGGCGGCGATGCCGCCATCCGCTCCCGTCTCATCGTAGCGGACGCCGACGACGATGATCTCCTTCCGGCGATCGCGACCGGGCAGCTCGGCGACGAGATTCCGGAGCTCGCGACCCGGCGTCTCGAAATCATGTCGCTCGACGACATATCCGATGTTTCCTCCTCCCAGGGTGGATTCCAGCCAGAACGCGGTTTTTTCGAGGCCGTCCGCGCTTGCGAACGAGCGGTCGGCCAACGGGCCTGACAAGATCGCGAGCGAACGCGACAGCTCCTCTTCGCCGACCGGTCGCCGCTGCAAGCTCGCCGCCTCGAGACGGATCGCTTCATTCGGATCCGCGGGCTCTTTCTCCGCCTGGATCTGGCTGTAAAACATCGCTCCGACGCCGAGGACGAGGAGTCCGGCGGGGAATCCCACGAGCAAGGATCGGATCAGGGCACCTTCTTTCATCAGCCGGGATTACGATGGAACCTCCCAGGCAGCCGCCACGGCCGCGGCGGCGCGTTCGTGCGAGCCGCCTTCTCCTAACAAACCCACCACGGCCGCAAGATCGTGTTGCAAGGTGTCGCGGGCATCGCGATCGGAGAGGAGCCGATCCAGCTCCGCCGCGATCGAGCGGCCCTCGGCGCGCTCCTGCAGGAGTTCCTTCACCACCTCGCGGTCCGCCATGACGTTCACGATGCCGAGGTATCGCACGGACATGACGCGCCGCGCCACCATCGCGGTGAGCCACGCGACCTTGTAGGTCAGGCAATACGGCAGGCCGAGGCAGGCCGCCTCGAGCGTGGCCGTGCCGGAAGCCACGACTCCGGCGGCGGCGCGGCACATGATGACATGGCTCGGGTCCACTCCCACTTCGACGACACCCGCCAGCCCCGCCTCGAGCGTCATCTCCCTGAGACGCTCCGTGAGGGGCGGCGTCGCCCCGGTCGTCGCGAAACGGAGCCTGGGATTGGATTTTACCAGAATCGCGGCCGCCTCCAGCATCGCCGGATAGAGCGCCGCGATCTCGCGCCCGCGCGAACCGGGGAGCAGGGCGACGAGATTCTCCTCACGCGTGATGGCCCGTGCTTTCACCGGAGCCAGGGAATCGACGAGAGGATGACCGGCGAAAATCGTGCGCGGGCCCGAGGATTCGTAGAGCTCCTTTTCGAAAGGAAAAATGCAGATCATCAGATCGAGGAGCTCCGCCATCGTCTTGATCCGTCCTTTCTTCCACGCCCAGACCTGGGGGCTGATGTAGTAGATCAGCTTGCCCGCGTAGCCCGACTCCCGCAATCGCTTCGCGACGCGCAGGTTGAATCCCGGATAATCGATGAAAACGACCGCATCGGGACCTTCGTCCTGGATGCGTGTCAGGGTCTCCTCCATCTTGCGGCGGAAGTAACCGTATTTCTTGAGCACCTCCCAGAGACCCAGCACGGCGGCCTCCCCGAGCCAGTCCTCCACCTCCGGAGCGATCCGTCGCATTTCCGGGCCGCCCAGACCGGAGAAAGACCATTCACCGTAGGAAAAAAGCGCCTCCATCAGAGCCGCCCCGTGGGTGTCTCCGCTGATCTCGCCGGCGATGAGGAAGAGGGATTTCAGAAAGAATTATTGGGTTTTACGATTTGAAGATGCGCGGATCAGAGATCTTCCGGCTTCAATCCGGTCTGTTTTGCGACCCTCGCCAGCATTCGCGGCCCAATCTCTTCGCCGTCATGAAATGCAAAAATCACATCGGGCCAACCTTCTTTGGCAAGAATACGATGAGAACCTTTCGCCTCACGCTTCAAGCTCCAGCCGATCGGCAAGCACCCTGAGAATGAGCGCCTCCACTCGTGACACGGCCTCGTCCCGCGCCGAACCATAAGCCATCGCGCCGGGAATCTCGACCACTTCCGCAATCCAGCGGCCATCTTCTTCGCGCTCCACTTCGACCTTCATAGATGAGGAATTTTAAAAGTACTTCGCATCAATCTCAATCCGTTTCTACCCGCACCCCCACCGCGATTTCCCCGGGCGGCTCGGGATCGTATCCCCACTCTTCAAAGGCAAAGGCCCAGCGTTCGCGGATCGCAGCCGCGTGCTCCGGCTCGATGCGATGCACGTTGCGGCGATAGTCCTTCAAGGTTCCGGCATACGCGGAGATGGCATCGAGCCCCTTTTCCTTGCCTCCGATCCCGAGCTGGTCATACAGCCGCCCGATCTCCCCGACAGGATCGGCGGTGAGACGCTCGTAGCTGGTCTCGGCGAGTTGATGGGCCGGCAGCGCCAGACGGCGACGGTCCGCGAGATAGCGGCGCATCACTTTCTCGTAGGTCTCGAGGACGAATCCCGGGAGGTCGACCCCTTGGAAGGATTGCCAGGCAAATGCATTGTAAACGCGGGGAAACTTCGCGCAGGTCGAGCTGAAGACCGGCCACGGATTCCGCACGATGTGGATGAATTTCGCGTCGGGAAACAACTCGAGGAGCAGGGCCATCCGCGTCGTCGAGGGCGGATTCTTGAAAAGCGTCCGTTGCCCCCGTTTCACATACGAGACCTTGCGGACGAGGAATTCATACTCCCGTCGGAAACGCTCCACCTCGCGGCGGGAGAGCCCTTCGAAAAACATCGCCCGGTCGCGGTGCCCCTCCATATCGGTGGGAAAATGGTAGACACTGTAATAGCCGTGGCGCTGCAGGTTGCCGAGGGCCATCTCCTCCTCCTGCGGCTCCTCCAGGGCGAGCTTCACTTTGTCGAAGCCGCGCGTGTCGGGTAGGGCCTTTTCAATCCGGCTGCACGCGAAAGGCAGCAGCGGCCCCAGCATGTCGAGCGGCATGGCCGTCTCGGAGAATTTCAAATAGCCGAACTGCGGGTCGCGGCTCATCAGGTTGTGCAGGTGCGTCGTCCCGCTGCGCCAGTGACCGATCAAAAAGATCGGCGGGGCCGAGGGAATGTGGCGCCGGATCGCCGCGTTGTGGACCAGGCCCTCCATCGTCGCGAAGGGGAAACGCACCGCCTGCGCCACCGTCGCGATGAACCGCTGATAACGCGTCCGGGGATCAAGCCCCGGGGTAAACAAAGCGTGCCGCAGAAAGACCCGCAGTCTCGCCCCGGCGAAGGGATGCAGACCCGGAGGTTTCTCCCTCGCCGCCGATTCCAATGTCCATTGTTCTCCCATGGTTGAATCAAAGAGCTCCCAGCTTAGGCGGGGTGAACCGGGATCGCGAACGGATTTTCCGCGCCGAAAACGCGACAAAATTCCAAAAGACACTTGACTGTTCACCTGTTCAATATTAATAGGCGCGATGCTCACCGCCACCGAGGCTTATCTCGCCCTGAATCTGCTCCCGAACATCGGGCCGATCCGCGTGCGACGGCTCCTCGGTCATTTCCACACGCCCCAGGCCATTCTCGCCGCGCCAGCGGGCGAACTTCTCCTCGTGCCGGGGATCGGAGAAGAAATGGCCGCCCACATCGCCGATTGGGAAAACCGGATCGATCTGCCCGAGGAGAAATGCCGCCTTTCCGATCATGGGATCGAGCTGCTCACCCTCGACGACCCGCGCTACCCGGCGGCGCTTCGCCAGATCCACGATCCGCCTTTTCTGCTGTATATGAAAGGCACCCTCCTGCCCGCGGATGAGGCCGCCGTCGCCGTCGTCGGATCCCGGCGCATGACCCACTACGGCCGCGAGCAGGCGCGGAAGTTCAGCTTCCAGCTTGCCCGGGCCGGCTTCACCATCGTCAGCGGCCTGGCGCGGGGCATCGACACCGCCGCCCACGAAGCCGCCCTCGCCGCCGGGGGCCGCACCATCGCCGTGCTCGGATCGGGCATCGGGAACGTCTATCCGCCGGAGAACCAGGCCCTCGCCGACCGCGTCAGCCAGAGTGGCGCGGTCCTCTCGGAGTTCCCCGTCCTTTACGTGCCCGACAAACAATCCTTTCCCCTGCGGAATCGCATCGTCGCCGGCATGTCGAGCGGCCTCCTCGTCGTGGAGGCTCCGGCCCGGAGCGGTTCGCTCATCACCGCGAACCAGGCGCTCGAACAGGGACGCACCGTCTTCGCCATTCCCGGCCCGATCGACCGCCCGTCGTCCGAGGGTTGTCACCGCCTCATCCAGCAAGGGGCCACCCTCGTCTGCTCGGCCGACGATGTGATTGACGAATTGGGTCTGGAAATCAACACACTACCGCTGGATTTCACGAATTCCGAGGTAAAACCGGATGCTCTGCCGGGATTGGAAGCGAGGACCACATCGGAAAGTGCCCCGCCCCCTCTCCGCACCGTCGAGCTGAGCGAGTTGGAGCGCCGTCTCCTCGTCGAGCTCGACCTCGGCGATACCACCATCGACCGCCTCGCCGAAGTCACCGGAGTGCCCGCCGGACGGGTCGGCGCCAGCCTCCTGCAGCTCGAAATGAAACGCCTCGTGAAGCAGCTCCCGGGGAAATACTTCTCGAAAGCGGGTTGACCTTTCCCCGAAACCGGGGCACTCCGTGTCCTTTCAGTCTTTTCGCCCACCCTCCATGTCGAAGTCTCTCATCATCGCCGAGAAGCCCAGTGTCGCCAACGACCTCGCCCGCGTTCTTGGGAAGGATCCGGCCATCGGTCGCTTCGACAAGCACGACGAATACTACGAAAACGACCGCTACGTGATCTCCTCGGCGGTCGGCCACCTCGTCCAGCAAGCCCTGCCCACCACCGCGGACGGTAAAAACCTGCCTTGGAATTTCGAATGTCTTCCCGTGCTGCCCCAGGAATTCGCCCTCGAGCCCAGCGAACAGAAAGGGGGCAAATCGCGCCTCACCGTTCTGAAGAAGCTGATGAAGCGCAAGGACGTCACCGAACTGATCAACGCCTGTGACGCCGGCCGCGAGGGTGAGCTGATCTTCCGCTACATTGTCCAGTATTGCGGCGTCGACAAACCCGTGCGCCGGCTCTGGATGCAGTCGATGACGGATGGCTCGATCCGCGAGGCCTTTGCCTCGCTCCGCAGCGACGGGGAGATGCGGCCGCTCGCCGACGCCGCCTACTGCCGCTCCGAGTCCGACTGGCTCGTCGGGATCAACTCGACCCGGGCGATGACCGCTTTCAACAGCAAGTTCGGCGGGTTCAACAAGACGCCCGTCGGCCGCGTCCAGACCCCCACCCTCGCCCTCCTCGCCGAGCGGGAGCAGGAAATCGGTGATTTCGTGAGTGAAGATTACTTCGAGGTGGTCGGCAACTTCGCCGTCAGCGCCGGGAGCTACCTTGGCCGCTGGTTTGATCCCGACTTCAAGAAGAGTGAAGACAAACCGCACGCCCGTGCCGAGCGTCTCTGGGACCGCGCCAAAGCCGAGGCCATCGTGCGACGGTGCGAGGGCAAATCAGCCACCGTCGAGGAGAAAAAGAAGCCGGTCAAACAGATCGCCCCGCAGCTCTACGATCTCACCAGCCTCCAGCGCGAGGCGAACGGACGGTTTGGATTCTCCGCCCGCCGCACCCTGCAGCTCGCCCAGGCCCTCTACGAGAAACACAAGGCTCTCACCTATCCGCGGACCGACTCCCGCTATCTGCCCGACGATTATGTCGGCACCAGCATCGGTACCCTTGAAAAGATCTCCGGGGCCTCGGGACGCAGCATTTCCGACCTGCCCGGCCACGCCGCCAAGGCCTTGAAGGATCGCATGGTCCACGGAGGCAACCGCCGTGTCTTCAACGGCGCGAAGGTCAGCGATCACTTCGCCATCATCCCCACCGGCCAGATCCCGCTGAATCTCGATGAGGCAGAGCAGAAGCTCTACGACATGGTGACCCGGCGTTTCATCGCCGCCTTTTATCCCCAGGCCGAATTCGAGAGCACCACCCGGATCTCGACGATCGGAGAAGACCAGTTCAAGAGCGAGGGCAAGATCCTCGTCGAGCCCGGCTGGCTCGCCGTCTACGGCAAGACCGCCGATCAACCCCAGGCCGCCGCCGAGAGCGACGACGAGGAGGATGAAAACAAGAAGGGCGAGCGCCAGATCGTGCCGGTGCAGCCGCGCGAAAAAGCCGGCCTGAAGCGCGTCGATGTGCTCGAAAAAGTCACCCGTCCCCCGGCCCGCTACAACGAAAGCACGCTCCTCTCCGCGATGGAGACCGCGGGCAAACGCGTCGACGACGAGGATCTCCGCGATGCCATGTCCGAGCGTGGTCTCGGCACTCCCGCGACCCGGGCCGCCATCATCGAGGGACTCATTCTCGACAAATACATCACCCGCGACGGGCGCGACCTCTTCGTCACGACCCGCGGCATGCGCCTCATCGAGCAGCTCCACAACATGGAGATCGGCCTGCTCACCTCGCCGGAAATGACGGGCGAGTGGGAGTACAAGCTGAAGCAGATGGAGCACGGCAAGCTCGATCGCAAATCCTTCATGCGCGAGATCCGCGATCTGACGAGCACCGTCGTCGAGACCGCGAAGAACTACGCCCGCCACGCCGTCGAGCGGGAGTGGCCCGAGTTCCCCGTCCCCTGCCCCGTCTGTGGCGCGCCCACGCTCGGGCAGGACGACGGCCGCTACAAATGCAAGCAGCCCGATTGCAAGTTCTCGCTCTCCAAGGTCGTCGCGAGCCGCCCTCTCTCCGAAGACGAGGCGAAGACACTTCTCACGAAGAAATTCGTCGGGCCTCTCACCGGCTTCGTGAACCGATTCAAGATGCCCTTCGACGCCGCGATCGAGCTGGTCGAGGACAAGAAGACGGGACTCAAGGCTTCCTTCGTATTTGAGAAATCTCCCGAGGAGGAAGCCGAGGCCGAGGCCATCCTGCCCGAAAACCGTCTCTGCAAATGCCCCGCCTGCGACAAGGGAGACATCTACGAGACGCCCGGCAGCTACATCTGCGACCGGCGCGTCTCCGGCGACGGGTGCAAGGCCCGCCTCGCCAAGGAGATGTGCAAATTCCCGATTCCGCGCGAGCAGGCCATCAAGTATTTCACCGAAGGCAAGACCGATGTCATCGACAAGTGGATCAGCAAGAAGGGCCGCCCTTTCTCCGCCGCCCTCGTCTGCAACGTGAAAGGCAAACGCATGCTCGCCTGGGATTTCCCGCCGCGCGAAAATGCCAAGGGCAAGACCGCCAAGGTTGCCGAAGGCGAGGCCGCACCCGCGAAAAAGACCGCGGCGAAAAAGGCTCCTGCCAAGAAGGCGGCCAAGAAGAAAGCAACGGCGAAGTGAGCGGGAGGATCGCCTCCTCCTCTTCATCGATGCAGCCGGCCACCGTGAGGCCGGGCCGTGGCCCCGGAGACGTCCGCCCAGGGCACCTCCGCCCGGGGTTGTTCACCCCGGCTACAGTCATCACGGCAGCTCCACATTCGCCACCCCATCCCGGCCCGGGGCGAATAGGTTGTCGACGAAACGCAGGCCTTTTGGTCCATCCTCGCCGCCGGCGACGATGACGGCATATCGGTAGCGGGGCTCGCCCAGGCAATCGACGACGTTGCCCTGCACGAGGACGTCGCGCAGCGGCGGATCATCGGCCTCCTGCCCGTTGTCGAACTTGAAGGGCGATCTCTCGGTGCCCCAGATCCAGGCGGCATCGCCGTGACCGAACCCGGAGATCAGGTTGTTCGCGACGATCGACCCGCCATCGGAATTCTCCGCATCCGCACCCGTGCCGGGCATGAGCCCGATCGCCCAAAGACTGTTCCGGAGAAACTGGTTGCCGGTGATGAGGACGTTGCGCGATCCGTGCATCGCCTTCATCCCGATGAAGGCATTGCCGACGATGTTGTTGGCGACGATGACCTGATCGCTGTGGATGTCGATGCCTTGGGCGGCGTTCTCGATGTGGTTGCCGAGGAGGCGAGTCATGGTGCTGTCTTTCGGCGCGTTGACGACGATGGCCGAGCCCTGCTGCCAGGCGTCGGTGTAGTCCGCGTTCCACATCACGTCGTTGACGATCTTCCCCTTCACGGGATTCTTCTTCACGAAATCGCCGAGTCCGTATTGATCGCGCACTTCGCGGGTGGGCACGAGCCGCTCCTCGATGAGGCGGTTGCCCTCGATGAGGCAACCGCTGCTGCGATCGAGGCTGATCGCGGTGCCATCCGAGCAGCGGAAGGCATAGCCCCAATCCTCGCTGCGGGTGCGGTCGTCGATGCTGATGCGCATGTAATTCCGCACGAGACAACGGCTGATCCGCGCATCGCGGCAATCGCGCAGCGAGATCGTGCCGGCGTTCGACCAGTTGTCGAGGACGCGGACATTCTCGATGACGAGATCGCGGCAACGGATCGCGAGGATGGCTTCGACCCGCGTTTCGGTCTTTCCCTCCGGACGGGTGAGCGTCAGATCGCGCACCTCGACGGCGGCGGCATCCTCGATCTCGAGATGCGGCTGATCGGGATTCGTCTGGATGATGCGTCCCGGTCCGGCGAGGCCGCTGCCGTCGCCCCGCAGGCGGAGCTTCGCGGAAATCTCGTAATCGCCGGGCGGCAGATGGACGACCCTGCCGGGATTCGCATCGAGCGCGGCCTGGATCGAGGGATGGTCGGCGACGGAGAGAGAAGCGGCGGGGACTTCGGCCTTCGCCGCCGGCGGAATCAGGAAACACAGGAGCAGAAACGCGAGACGGCACTTCATGGCATCAGCGGAGATAACGTTCCCACGCCGGTTTGCCCTCGCGGTCGATGGCATAGAGATAGACCGAATGATTGAAGGAATAGGATTCCCCCTTCTTCACCTCGATGCGGCTCGCCTCGCCCTGCTTCATGGCCTGGCGTCCGAATGGATTGGCGACCATGAGTCCGTAGTCGCGGTTGTGCCACCAGCTCCGATGGGGATTCGCGGGGTCCGGAACGAGGAGCACGCCGACGCGGCGGCCATCGATCACCTTCGAGTAGTCGCACCACGCGGCCCGCTGGCCCCAGGTCGCGGCGGCGGAGGCGAGATGGCCGCTGTTGGTGATCACACCGCCGTTCTTTTCCGTGAGCGGAGTCGCGATCCGGACGCCGAAGCCCATCTCCTCCTGATCGCCGAAGGCGAAGCCATCGATCCGCGGGGTGAAGCGGAGCCTCCAATCGAGCCGCCACCCTTCGGGCAGACGCGAGACGAGCAGGGCACTGAGCACCTTGGCGATTTTTTCCCCCGACTCCGCCTGCATCGAGGCGACGCTGGTCACCGAGATCCGGTCGCCGGCGGCGGCGGGCTCGAGCACGAAACGCTCGTGGACGATGCGGCCCTTGTTGCGCCAGAAATCGTGTCCTGACACATCACCTAAACCGAACCAGATCCCCGGATGCATGTCGGCGTGGTCGGTGGCGTCTTTGCCGGGTTCGGGCGGATGGGTGCGCGTCAGCGGCGTGCCATCGGGGAGATGGAGATTGGCGAGATAGGGCCGGAGGATTTTTTCATCCTTGAAGACATACTCGGCCACCGGAGCGGTCCCGTCGGTGATGACGAGACGGTCTTCACGCCGCTCGATCTCCAATTCATCGCACCACGCCGCGTTCGGGGACAAGAGCGCGAAGAGGAGGAAAGAAACCCGTAGAACGCCGCCAAGCCGGGCTTGCCGGGCGACAGGAATCGAAGCGAAGCGGAGATAGAAAGCCGTAGGCTGCCCGTAGGGTGAGCGGAGCGAATCAATGTCGCCCCTCCGTGATGTGGAGAGGAAGCCCATGGGTGGATCACTTCGTGCCGAGGCAATAGAGATGATCGACGCCGCGGACGAGGAGTTTGTTGCTCACCGGCACGGGCGAGGCGGCGATGCGCTCGCCCATTTCGTTCTGGGAGACGAGTTCCATCCCGGCATCGCCCACGCGCACGACCGCGACCATGCCGTCCTCGCGGGCGGCGTAAA
>JALRFZ010000724.1 GCA_023253615.1 Verrucomicrobiales bacterium
TCCCGACCAAACCGCCGCCGCCGAACGCACCCTCCACCTCCGCGGCATCGAAGTCCGCGGGGCGTCGCTCGCCCTGGCCGGATTCGACGGGATGGAAGGTCGTCCCCGGCTCCCCGACCTCGCCCTCGAGACGGATTTCTCGCTGCCGGATCTGCGCCTTTCCGAAGGACGCTGGAAGAGCGAAGGTCCCATCGCGCTCGGGTTCCGGCAGGTGCAGGTGGCCGCGGGAGGCACCGTGCCTTTCTTCTCCGCCGGGTCGGTGCGCGCGAACGCGGCTTCGCTCGAAGACCTCATCGACGGGCGGCGCCTCGACTCCCTCGTCGTCGAAGATGCCGACATCCTCGCCAGCGATGCCACCCTCGCCCGTTTCCTCGCCGCCGCGCCCCCCGCCGCCTCTCCGGCAGCGGAGGAAAAATCCGCCGGTCCGCCGTGGACGATCGGCCACCTCTCCCTCGGCCCGACGGGCATCGTGGTCCGCGATCTGACACTCGGTGCGAAAAAAGCGCCGGAGATCACCACCTCGCTCTCGGGCGACGGACGCGATCTCCGTTTCGGCGGGTCCGATGGTTTCGCGTCGGAGGGAATGCAGGAGATCCTCCTCGAACCCCTCGACCTGCGCCCCCCGGCATCGGTCCGCTCGGCGGCTCCGCTCCTCGCCCTCGCGCGCGCCGAGGTGGCGTTGGATTGGGCCGACTTCCAGCGCGAAGGCCGGATCGGGCGTCTCGTCGTGCGGGGGCCGCGGATCGAGTTCACCGACGCCGCCCTCGGGGATTGGTTGAAGGAGGCGGAATCCACGCCCGAGGGGACTCGCCCGGTGAACCGTCCCGTCTACCGCGTCGACGAATTGTCCGTCAGCGGCGGGCGTCTCGTCGCCGACTCGAGTTTCGCCACCGGACGCGTCCCCAAGATCCACGCCGGCTTCTCCCTCGAGACCCTGACAAACGCACCAGACGGGGAGCCCGCCTATCGCGCCCTTCTCGACGACTTCACGCTGCGGAATCACGCGCGCACCCCGGGCTTCGTCGGTCCACCGAAGCCGCCCTCCTTGTTCCCCCCTACCCTCGAACCGGCGCCCCGGCAACCACTCGCCGAGGGCGAGGTGATCCGCATCGCGGAGATCGAGGTCGACTTCACCGCCGCCGGGCTGCAGCGCACGCGGCGCATCGACCGCGTCGGGATCGACGGGGCCGTCCTCACCGTCGGCGAGGGGCTGAAATCGGTCGTGCAGGGCGACGAAGCGGAACCGAAGCCCGCCGATCCCGCGCCGGATCCTCCTGCACCGGCTCCGCCCGCGCCCGCGCCCGCGCCGGCTCACCCGGAAAACGCGGCCTCTCCCGCCCGCACGATGCCGGCGTGGACGCTGGGCGAAGTCGGGATCACCCGCAGCCGGGTCCATTTTGAGTCGCTCATCCCGCAGGTCGAAGGGCTCCAGTTCGCGATCGAGACGAAGCTCGAGGAAGTGCCGCTCTCGCTCGATGGATTGCTCGCCCAGGACAAGCTGCAGAAGATCGAGCTCGCCGGCATCGAGATCCGCGATCCCTACAATTCCTTCATCACCGTGGCGGAGCTCCCGACGATCTTCGTCGAGTTCTCCCTCGCCGGACTTTCCCGCCAGCAGATCGAGAAGATCGACCTGATCGGGCCGTCTTTGCATGTCGGTCAGGGTCTTTTCTGGTGGATCGACTACCAGCGGAAATTCCGCGCCCAGAACGAAGGGGCGAGCATCGGGATCGAGGCGGGCGTGCCGGTGGAAAAGAAGCCCGACTGGGTCATCCGCACGATCAACGCCACCGCGGGGAAGATCATCATTTCCCCCACCGGAGTGCCCGTCGGCGTGGTGCCCTTCCCCTTCAACGCGACGACGAACATGTCCGAGGGCAACATCGAGCTGAAGCTGAACATCCCGGATGAGAACCACGTCTACCGCTTCCCCGATTACAAGGTCGAGCTCGAGGGGCTCACCGGCGACGTGCAGTTCAACGTGCCGGTGAAGGACGTGAACAACAACCTCGTCCAGACCTTCACCCTGAAGCGGGCGAAGTGGAAGGAGTACGATGCGAAGGATCTCTACATCACCGTCACTTTCGACGCCGACGGCATTTACGGGAAATTCGGCGGCTCGGCCTACGAGGGATATTCGGAGGGGCAGTTCAATTTCTACCTGAACGACCCCGGCAAATGGGATGCCTGGCTCGCGGGGACGAATCTCGACACCGGCCCGGTCACGGCGATCCTGGCCCCCGACTCCTTTTTGATGGATGGGAAGGTGTCGCTGAAAGTCGTCTCCGAGGGGCGCGACAAGCAGGTCGGGGAAACGACGGGCGAATTCCAGACCACCACGCCCGGCTGGTTCGACATCACGAAGCTCGACACGATGCTCGAAAAACTGCCGCCGGAATGGAATTCCCTGCAGACCAGCCTCACCGAACTGAGCCTGATCGCCCTGAAACGATTTGATTATGACAAAGGCACCGGTAGCCTCTACCTGTTGAACCGCGAGGGCTCGCTGAAGATGCACTTTGCCGGCCCCTACGGGACCCGGGCGCTGAACCTGCAAGTCCACGACGAACGAAACCCGAAAGACACCACCGCGGCCCGGTCGGAGACGACCGCGTCGCCCGGGCCGGATGCCCCGCTTCCCGAAGCGAGCGCCCGTCCCGCCGCTCCGTCCCGCCTCGCGGGAGCCCGCCGACCGAGATGAGGCGACACCACCAGATCCTCCTGCTGACGATTCCGGCCGCGCTTGCGACGGGTCTGGTCTCGTGCGTGAAACCCTTCGAGGTGAACGTGAACACACCCGAGCCGATCAAGGTCGATCTGAGCATGGACGTGAACGTCTACCAGCACGGCCTCGTCGAGAAGAAGGAGGCCGAAGCCGCGGCCGACTTCCGCGCCGCGATGGACCGCCGCCGCAACCGCATGTCGGAGATCCAGGATCTGAAGAACAACCGCCTCGTCGGCGAAGGCCGCAGCGGCCTCCTTTCCCTCCGCAATCGTCCCGCCGGCGACTACGGCGATTACGTTGAGAAGACGGTCGAGGAGGAAAATCTCGATCGCGAGACCCTCATGCGCCACGAGGCCGCGGAGAAGGGCACCGACCTGGCCGAAATCCGCGACGAGCAATGGCGCCACTGGCAGCGCAAATCCTTCCCCGGCGAATGGATCGAAGTCGCGAACGACGACGGCACCACCTACCGGTGGGAGCAGAAGCAGGGCGTGTCCGAGGAGTGATACCCGGCCTCACCGTTCCGCGGCGCGCACTTCCCCGAGCTGTCGCCCGAGCCGCTCCACGACCGCGGGCTCCTCCTCGTAGCGGTTCGTCGTCTCCGCGCGATCTTCGCCGAGATGGTAGAGCTGCCCCCGGGGACCGCCCTCCTTCGCCGGGTCGATCTCCTTCGGCCGGCTGAAGCCACCCGATCCGCGGTAATCGGGCACGAGCTTCCACGGACCCTGACGGATCGCAAAAACACCGGTCAGGGAATGATGCACGGCGAAATCGCGCACGGGTTTTTCCGGCTTCTCCGCCAGCAGGGCCGGCAGGATGTTGACGCTGTCCGGACCGGCTCCGCCGGGCAGCTCCGCGCCGGTGATGGCGGCGACGGTGGCGAGCAGGTCGGTCAGTTCGACGAGTTCCTCGCTCACGC
>JALRFZ010000736.1 GCA_023253615.1 Verrucomicrobiales bacterium
GGCGATCGGCTTTGATTTCGAATCCGGACGCATCGATACCGCCGTGCATCCTTTCTGTTCCGGCATGGCGCCGCACGATACGAGGCTCACGACGCGCTATGATGAATCCGATTTCCTGAGCTCGCTCTTCGGCGTCCTCCACGAGGCGGGGCACGGACTCTATGAGCAAGGTTTGCCCAAGGAATGGCGCGGACAACCGGTCGGGAATGCCGTATCGCTCGGTGTCCACGAATCGCAATCCCGGCTCTGGGAGAATCACGTGGGACGCAGCCCCGGCTTCTGGGAAAAGTGGCTGCCGCGCGCCGTCCATCACTTCCCGCATCTCGCCGGGCTCGGACCGGAAGATCTTTATGCCGCGGTGAACCAGGCCGAACGCAGCCATATCCGCGTCGAGGCCGACGAGGTCACCTACGATCTCCACATCCTCCTGCGCTTCGAGCTCGAGTGCGCGATCTTTTCGGGCGAGCTCGCCATCGACGACATCCCCGGCGAGTGGAACCGTCGATTTGAATCCTATTTCGGGCTGCCGGTGAAGCGCGACTCCGAGGGTTGTCTGCAGGACATCCACTGGAGCATGGCGATCTTCGGCTATTTCCCCACCTACAGCCTCGGCAATCTCAATGCCGCGCACCTCGCCGCGGCCGCGAAGGCCGCGGATCCCGCGGTGGCGAAGGCCTTTGAGACAGCCGACTACGCGCCGCTCCTCGCCTGGATGCGAAGCCACGTCCACGAGGCCGGCAGCCTCCGTCTGCCCGACGATCTCGTGACGCAGGCGGCGGGTGCGCCGGTCTGCTCGCGCGCGCTCGTCGCCCATCTGCGCGAGCGTTACCTCGGCGAAGGATGAGGGGCGTGGCGACGACCCCTTTGTGCCGCAAAAAGTCCCTTTCCAGTGGTGCGGTCGCGCCTCCTTTGCTAAGCTGCCTCATGATCGCACGGCAGTATCTGTTCGAGGGGAGGGTGCAGGGAGTGGGCTTCCGCTACGCCACCAAACAACTGGCGAAGGGTTTCGACGTGCTCGGCTGGGTGCGGAATTGCGACGACGGCCGCGTCGAGCTGCAGGTGATGGGCGAGGAGGGGGAGCTCGACGATTTCATCCAGGAACTGCACGACAGTCCCATCGGACGGCATATCCAGGAGCAAAACGTGCGCCGGGTGCCGCTTTTGGAAGAGGTATCGGGATTCACGATCCGTGAGTGAAACCATCGCATGAGTGATCTGGCCGTCGAAGTCAAGAATCTGACCAAGGTCTTCGCCCTCGGGCTGAAGAAGGAATACGTCGTCGCCGTCGACAATCTCTCCTTCGAGGTGAAGGCGGGGGAAGTCTACGGGCTCATCGGTCCCAACGGATCGGGCAAGTCCACGACGATGAAAGTCGTGCTCGGGCTGATGGCGCCGAGCAAGGGAGGGGCGAAGGTCTTCGGGCTCGATTCCGGCGACATCCGTGCCCGCAACGAGATCGGATTCCTCCCCGAGAACCCTTATTTCTACAAGCACCTCTCCGGCGCGGAGACGCTCCGGTTCTATGGCAGGCTTTGCGGCATGCGGGGACGCGGGCTGGAGGACCGGGTCGCGGAATTGCTCAAGCTCGTCGATCTCGAGGGCGCGGCCAACCGTCGTCTCGGCGGTTATTCCAAAGGCATGCTGC
>JALRFZ010000105.1 GCA_023253615.1 Verrucomicrobiales bacterium
TTCCCGCTCGACCTGCGCGGCGATGCGGGCACCCGGGATGCCCAAGCGATCCCACGCGAGATTCTCCGTCTCGAGCAAGAGACCGCCGGTCGTGATCTTGCCTCCGGAGAGTTGGAAGTCGCGGGCATCGAGGGTGAGCGATCCGGAAACGGGCAACTCCTTTCCGAAATCCGCCGCCGTGGTGCCGAGTTCGGGGATCCCGGCTTTCATGGCGAATTGCACCGGCACCTTCGCGAGGTCCGCCGGAGTCGTCGCCGACCCGAGGGGAGCCGATGCCTCGACCCTCACCGAAGCCCGTCCACGCGTCGCTTCGAGGTCGAGGCGGTTTTCGCGGATCAGGAGCAGGATGGAATCCGTCACCGCCGTGTCCCAGCCCGTCTTCGAGGCGACGACTTTGCCATCCACTTTCCAGGTGGGTGGTTTGGCTGGATCGCCGGTGAAACCGAGGGCGAGATCCGTCACCGATCCGCGCAGCTTCGAATCCGGCAGCGGGATCTGGTCGAGCGAGAGACTCGTGCCGCGGCGCAAGGCGAGGGAAAGCGCCAGCGGTGCCTGCCATGGAGCTTTCAGATCGAGATCCAGATGGCCGCCCGCCACGCCGAGCGCGGCCGCGACGTGATAATCGCCCGGCGAAGACTCCGCCACCGCGAGGCTCTCCAGGTCCGCATAACCGAAAAGGGAAAGGGGACCGATCGTGATCCCGTGTTCGACTTTCACGATCCGGGCATCGACCTGCTCCAGCGGAGCCTGTCCGGGCAACGAGAGCCGGGTCAGCCTCAGCGATCCATTTTCCTCACCCGTGATCTGCAATTTCAGCGACTCCACCGACGTGACCCTGTCACCTTGCTGGATCAACAGGGTCAGGTCGTCGATGCGGAGGTCGGCGGCGAGGAGATTCCAGAGGGGATTGAAATCCGTCGGTGCCTCGGCCGGGGCGCGCGGCGGTTTGCTCTTGGCCGGTTTGTCAGGCTGCTCGGGATCCGCTTCGGGCAGCTTCAGGCGGATCTCGGCCTTGCCGATGTGGATGAAATCGAGCCAATCATATTTTGTCGCTCCGGTAAGAAGTCCCCACCCGCGATAGCCGAGACTCATGCCTTCGATGCGGAGGGAGAGGCCGTCCTCGGTGCCGTCACTGAGATCGATCTCGCGCAGCGCAAAGCCCGACCAGAGCGAGCCATCGACGAGGAAGTCTCCCGTGATGCCCTGTGAGGCGGCCGCCTTCAGCCCGCCGTAGCGGAGGATCGTTCGGAAGCCGGGTCCATTCAGGATCAGCAATCCAACGGGAAATAACACAAAACAGAGCACCAACAGCACCACGAGGCAACCGCGCCGTTTCTTCCGGGGAGGCGGAGAGTCGTCGGCGGGCTCCCGCCGCAGCGGGTCCTCTTCAAATTCGAGCATGAATGACCAATGGGGAAATTTCGTCGCCCCTGATCATTTACTGAACGCCACATTCGCCGGATCGCAAGGGGGCGAGATGGCTCCGGTGGGCCGGTGCGGATCAACCGACCCAGGCAAAGCGGACGTCCTTCTCGATCTCGGGATGCAGGCTGAGGAAGACCGGGCAGCCCATGCCGGCCCGCTCGATCGCCTCACGGCGAGGGTGGTCGCCCGGCAGCGGAACGGTGATCTCCACCGTCAGTTTCGCAATGCGACGCGGCGGCTCCGGAGTCATCTCCTTCACGATGCGGGCGGTGGTGCGACCGAGATCGATGCCGTTCTTTTCGGCGTAGATTCCCATGATCGTCATCATGCAGAGTCCTAGCGAGGAGGAAGCGAGATCAGTGGGGGAGAAACGTTCGCCTTTGCCGCAGTTGTCGACCGGAGCATCCGTCTCGATCGTCGAGCCGGAGGGGCCGTGGGTGG
>JALRFZ010000108.1 GCA_023253615.1 Verrucomicrobiales bacterium
CAGCCACGATCTCTTCAGCCACGATCTCTTCAGCCACGATCTCTTCAGCCACGATCTCTTCAGCCACGATCTCTTCAGCCACGATCTCTTCAGCCACGATCTCTTCGGCCACGAACTCCTCGGCCACCATCTCTTCGGGAGCGAAAACGACCGGCTCGACGCGGGCCACCGGAGAGGAGCGCATCAGCTTGGCTAGTCCGGCGGCCGCTTCCTGGAGATCGTCAAAGTATTCACGGTCGCGGGAGACTTCCGTGGCGCGGGCCACGGGGCGCTCGATCCGCAAAATGGTTTCGGCCTCTGCGATGGGCGCCGACATTCCGGACTCCACCGCCCCATCCGTCGGGGAGGGCGCGCTGGAGATCACCTCCGGAGAGAACACCCAGTCGACCGGGGCGTGATGCAGAGATTTCTCTCTGGAGCGTGACGCGAATCTCGCGTAAAGCATCACCCCGGCAAGGAGCAGCAGCGCGGCGATGAGAAGGAGGTAGCCCCAGGTATTCATGATGGATGCGAGATCATCAAGAAATCCGAGATACTTTCAACCCCAAATTATCACGAATGAGAGGGAATTTTTCTTTCCGGCGCGGGTCCGCTCCTTGCCGAAAAGGCCGGTAGCGGCGTAAATGGGATGTTTCCCTCCTTTCCCCACGGCTCCCCCGGGCCGATCCGATGAGCAGCTACGACCGCGATTACATGAGAGATGAAGACCGCCGAACCCCGATGGGACCGGCGTCCTGGAGCATCGTGATCTGGTTGTTGGTGGTGAACGTCGCCGCCTACCTGCTGAACAACGTCCTCTTTTTCAACCGCGATCGCGATTGGTTCGGTCTCTCGATCGAAGCCCTCACCGCGGGACGGGTGTGGACCGTGCTGACCTACCAGTTCATTCACGCCAATCTCTGGCACCTCATCGCCAATCTTCTCGGGCTCTTTTTCCTCGGGCGATTTCTCCTCACCCTCGTTCCGGCCCGCCATATCCTCCGTCTCTACCTCCTCGGCGGGCTCGCAGGCGGGGCCTTCCAGCTCGCTTGGAATGCGATCTTCGGTGACGCCATCATCATCGGTGCCTCCGGTTCGGTCCTTGCGATCGTCATCGCGGCGACGACGATGGTGCCCTACCAGCGCATCCAGCTGCTGCTCTTTTTCATCATCCCGGTCAGCCTCACGATGCGCCAGATCGCCTGGATTCTCCTGGCGGTGAACGCCCTGACCCTGATCTTCAGCATCGGTGCCCCGAATCAGGATGGCGTGGCGGTGATGGCCCACTTCGGAGGCATGCTCTTCGGCTGGCTCTACATCCGCCGGGGATGGCACGAGACCTCGACCTCACGCCGCCCCGCGAAGAAACGCGGAGGATTCCCCGTGCGCATCCTCCGGGATGAGGAGCCGATCCCTTCGACGCCCCGCAAATCGCCGAAAGAGAGCGGGAAAAAGCCCCCGTTCGTGACGAGCGACGTCGATGCCATCCTCGACAAGATCAACGAGCAGGGATTCCAAAGTCTCACGGAGGAGGAGCGGCGCATCCTTGAACAAAGCAGCCGCGAACTCTCCCGTCGCATCGACCGGGATTCCTGATTCCTCCCCGATGGACGAGATTACCAGAGACGCCCCTCCCCGGGCCCGCCGTCAGCGCTCCCGCGGCAGCCGCCCGCTCGCCCTGCTCGGAGGGATCGCGGGTCTGGCGATCTTTCTGGGGGCGATCTACCTTTCCGGCCGCCTCGGTGTGGAAATGGCGCGCAACCGGCTGCCGCCGAAAGAGTCGGATCAGCCCGAGCTACCCACCAGCGAGACCCTCCGCGTCGGAGGCAGCGGGATACCGCTCTATCTCGCCCAGACCCCCGATGCCTTGCGACGCTTTTTCGCCGACCATCCCACCTCGGAGGATCGCGCCAGCGCGGACCTGGCCGGTCTCGGAATCCGGCGTCTCCAGGATTCCATGGATCTGACCACACTCCGCACCGAAGCCGAAGCCGTCGAGGTGAAGGTCGCCTCCGGAGCCATCGCCGGAGCCGTCTACTGGATCCACCACAGCCAACTCCCCCAGCCCGCGACCTTCGACCCCATCATTTCCCCCGTGCCCGGTGCGATCGTGGAGTAAAGGGTCCGTGGCCGTCTGCGGAAGCGAAGTGAACCTGTGTTTCTCTGCCTTCCAAAATCCCAACGCAGATGATCGCGGATTTCGAACCAGACAGGGTCAAGCCGGCCGCAACACAGGGTTTGGTCGCCGCGATTTTTCGCGAATTTTCATTTGTTTGGAGGGCTTAACTACCTATCCTGCTCTCCATGCTTCATTTGGCGGTCCTCGGTAGCGGCAGTTCGGGCAACAGTGCCCTCGTCTGTCACGAAGACACCCGCATCCTCGTCGATGCGGGGCTTTCCGCCCGCCAGCTTTGCACGCGTCTCACGGAGTTGGGCGTGGATCCGGACAGCCTCAGTGCCATCGTTCTCACCCATGAACACGGCGACCACACCCGCGGGCTCGAGGTCTTTTGCCGGAAACGCGAGATCCCCGTCTACGCCACGATCCACACCTGCGCGGTCGTGCGCGAGGGAGTCGGGGCCGGGGTGAAATGGCGGCAGTTCGAAGCGGGACATTCCTTCCGCATCGGCGGGGTCGAGATCCATTCCTTTTCCGTGCCACACGATGCGGTCGATCCGGTCGGCTTTCTCTTCGACAACGGCGAGTCGCGTCTCGGCGTCCTCAGCGATGTCGGCCACGTCACGAAGATGATCCTCGACCGTCTCCAGGGCGTCGACACCCTCTTCGCCGAGGCGAACTACGACGACGTCCTCCTCATGAACGACACGAAGCGACCGTGGTCGACGAAGCAGCGCATCAGCAACCGCCACGGCCACCTTTCCAACGAACAGACTGCCGAGCTCGTCTGTTCGATCGCCTCGGCCAATCTTCACCGCGTCGTCCTCGGTCACCTCAGCAGCGATTGCAACACCCCCGAGATCGCCGTCGCGACCATTGCGAAACGGCTCCAGGCGAGCGGCTTCGAGGGCGTCGAGGTCGAGTGCGCCGGCCGCCACTGCGCCACCCCGCTGCGTCCCGTCGCGAAGGCCCGGACGGGGATCGGGACCGTCCCGATTTCGGAAGAAATCCCTGCGGATTCGCTCCGGGTGTGCGAACCTGTGCGCGCCGCGGCTGCCTCCTCGACCGCTGCTCCCGGTCCGAGTCCCGAGTGGAGCCAGACCGAGTGGGCATTCTGAGGTCGTCGCGGTCCGACGCCCTTCCTTTGCCGCTTGCCCCCCTTTTCCCTTCCCCCCAAGGCCCAGATGACCGTTTTGAAACCGTCCTTCGAGGAATTCGTGTCTCTTTCCCAGAGCGGCAACCTCGTACCCGTCTGGACCGAACTCGCGGCCGACTACGAGACGCCCGTCTCCGTTTTCCAAAAGCTGAGCGAAGGCGAGGACACCGTCAGTTTCCTCCTCGAATCCGCGGAGAACAGCGAGCAGATCGGCCGTTATTCCTTTCTCGGCACCCGTCCCCGCCTCGAGATCCGCGCAAAGGGCCGCACCCTCTCGACGCGCGAGCGGGGCGAGACGGCCTTCCAAATCCGCGAGCTGCCCGCGAGCGAAGGCGACCCACTCCACGAGATCGAGCGGCTCATGGCCAGATTCCAACCCGTCGCGGTCGAGGGACTGCCGGTCTTCGCGGGAGGAGCGGTCGGATTCATCGGCTACGACATGGTGCGTTTCTTCGAGCCCACCGTGCCCGCGCCGCCGGATGAAGGGCTCGGTCTGCCCGACATGGCTTTTGTCATCACCGAGACCCT
>JALRFZ010000188.1 GCA_023253615.1 Verrucomicrobiales bacterium
TTCGCCTCGGGCGAGTCGGGACGGTCGTGGCTTCCGCCCATGGTCAGCATCTCGGCCGGCCCGAAGAAGTTCACGACGCATTTCACCTTGGCATTCTGGTCGGTGTGGGCACCGATCGTGCCCTCGAGCTCGGCGACTCCGGCCGAGACGCCGAGCATCGCGACGAGATGACCTCCGGCCGAGGTGCCCCAGACGGCGATGCGCTCGGGATCGAGCCCGTGTTCCTTGGCGTGCGCCTTGATCCAGCGGATCGCGGCCTTGCAGTCGTTGATCTGGGCGGGCCACTGCGCCTCATCGGTGAGCCGGTAGCCGATCGAGGCTCCGGCGAACTTCCCGGAGGCAACAAAAGGCGCGACCTTGCCACCCCCACTGTTTTTGTCGCCGTTCTGCCAACCTCCGCCATGGATGAAAACGACGACCGGCAGGGGCGCGTCGCCCTCGCAATTTTCGGGAAGGTAGAGGTCGAGCTTCTGGCGGGAATTGCCGGTGCCGGCGTAATCGAGATCGGCGATCTTTCTCACCCCTTCCGGCAATCGCGCCGCCCCCTGGCCTCCGCCACCGGGAGCACCCGGGGGACGATTGCGGCGGATCGCGGCGTCTTCCTCGCGGGAGAGAAACCCGTCGCCATTGGTGTCGACGCGTTCGAAGTTCCGCCGGAGCGGTTCGGGCAATTCCTCGCGGCTCAGCTTCCCATCCTGGTTGGCATCCCATCGGTCAAAGGGCGAGGCGGGAGCCTGGGCGTGGAGGAGTGTTTGAGAGAGGGGGAGAAAGAGGGCGAGGGAAACGAGGAGGGCTTTCATCGGACGAGGAAACCGGTGCCATCCCCCAAAGTTGCGCACCGACCTCACCGAGCCTTGTTTGTTTCCTCCAGGCGCAATGCCTCGGCGTACCGTTTGCCGATTTCCAGCGTCCCGGGAGCGGTGAAATGGGTGTGGCTCGGTGGCAGGGTCTCGGCTCCCGAGGTATCGACGTAGGCACAATCCGGCAGGGCCTCGGCGATCGCCTTCTGTGCGGCGATGACGTCGGGCATGTGCGGGTTTTTGCCGTTGCCAAAGCGGGTGTTCACCCCTAGCAAAAGCACCAAATCGGGCGCCTCGAGGTCGCGGCGCAGACGCTCGAGCATCGCACGCAGGTTGCCCTCGTAGCGCGGGGCGTGCTCCGCGGTGGCGTCGCTCTCGCCCTGCACCCAGACCAAGGCGCGGGGACGCAGGGTGATGCCCTTTTTCGTCGCGGCGACGATGGCTTTGCGATATTCATCGACGAGCGCGTCGTAGCAGGCCCCGTCGGGATCCTGCAAGGTCGGACCCCAATCCTTGGCGACCGAAGTGCCGCTGAAGGCGACCTTCAAGACCGCGAGAGGACGAGGTGCCCCGACAGCGAGGGATCGCGCAAAACTGATCTCGGGTCCGAAGCCCCCTTCAGGTCGGGCGAAGTTGCCGTATTGGCGTTTTGCATCGGGATGCGGCGGATTTGTCGCGGCGGCGTATTCCTTCGAGAGCGGTTGGCCGAGCGGTTGCGGGCGCAAGGTGGCCCAGCCGACTCCGCCCATCGAATCATGCTGGTCCGGTGGCGGGTCGCCGCAGCGCCACCAGAAGAGGATCATTTCATCGGAGGGATCGGCAGGCAACTCCTCGGCCGGCGCGTCAAAACCCACCGCATTCGATTGTCCCGCGACCAAAAGGAGATCCCTGATTTCCTCCGAACGCAGCGGGGTGACGACGATGAAGGTCGCGATCACGACAAGAGAGGGAAAACGGAGGAAATGATTCATTTGAACACAATCGGATTTGGTGCGAGAGGGAATCCCATGATTCCGACCCTCTGCATCATCGGTGGTTGTAAAGGCGCGGGCAAGACCACATTGGCGCGGGAGCTTCTCCCGCGGCTCGGGCTGATGCGTTTTCTCAATGCCGACGAAATCGCGCGAGGGCTCTCGCCGCTCGATCCCTCGCTCTCGGCCTTCAAGGCGGGGCGACTCGTCCTCGAGGAAGCGAAATCGCTCATCGCATCAAGATCGAGCTTCGGTCTCGAATCGACCCTCAGTGGAAAGACCTACATCGCGATGCTGCGCGAAGCGAGGGAGCGGGGATTTCGGATTTTGCTCCACTACGTCTCGATTGGATCCGCGTCCCAAGCAGTGGAACGGGTTGCGTTGCGGGTCTCCATCGGTGGTCACCACGTCCCGGAAGACGATGTGAGACGGCGATTTGACCGGAGCCGGAAGCATTTTCTCGACGACTACCTGCCGCTTGCGGACGAATGGGTGCTGTGGGACAATTCGGTGCCTCTTCATCGCTGTCTGGCCGACAGCGAATCCTGCTCCATCGACCAACTCCGCGCCATGCTCTCTTCGCACAAGGTCCAGGAAAGTCCTGAAAGGGAAATGCCCGAGATGGTCCGCATCGGGCTCGAAGCCGGACGTGTCGCCACCGAGAAGATGCTCGACTACTACCGCCGCATGGACATCCGCGTGACGCCGGAAATGACCCTCGCTCCTGAGCCGATCAAGCGGACCCGGAAAAAGAAATCCGACGCGTGAATCACGCGAGGATCTCGCGGATCACTTTCGCTCCCTCGACGCCGGTGAGACGCGCGTCGAGTCCCTGGAACTTGAAGCTGAAAGCCTCGTGCTGGATGCCGAGCCGCTCGAGCATGGTCGCGTGGAGATCGTGGACGGTCGTGACCTGATCCACCGCGGCATAACCAAGCTCATCGGTCTGGCCATGGACGATCCCGCCCTTCACGCCGGCCCCGGCGAGCCAGACGGACATGGCCTTGTTGTGGTGGTCGCGGCCCGAGCCACCCTGCGACATCGGGGTGCGCCCGAATTCGCCGGCCCAGACGACGAGGGTGTCGTCGAAGAGGCCGCGCTGCTTCAGATCGGTGATCAGGGCCATGCACGCGCGGTCGATCTCCTGCGCCTTCAGGGCGATGCCGTCCTTCACCCCGCCGTGGTGGTCCCAGTCCTTGTGATAGAGCTGGATGAAGCGCACCCCGCGCTCGGCGAGACGGCGGGCGAGGAGACAGTTCGAGGCGAAGCTTCCGTCGCCCGGCTGGCAGCCGTAGAGCTCCATCGTCTGCGCGTTTTCCCCTGACAAATCCATCAAGCCCGGCACGCTCGCCTGCATCGCGAAGGCCATCTCATATTGCGCGATGCGCGTCGCCACCTCGGGATCCTCGACAAGGGATTCATGGCGGCGGTTGAGCGTGTTGATCGCAGCGACGTCGGCGCCCTGGCGATCGCGCGTCACCCCCGGAGGATTGGTGAGATAAAGCACCGGGTCGCCCTTGCTCCGGAGCTGCACGCCCTGATGTCTCGTCGGCAGAAAGCCACTGCTCCACTGCCGCGCCGCGATGGGCTGGTTCTGTCCGCCCTTGCCCAGAGAGGTGAGCACGACAAAGCCGGGCAAGTCCTCGGCCTCGGTCCCGAGTCCATAGGTGACCCACGCGCCCATCGAAGGACGGCCCGCGATCTGCGAGCCCGTGTTCATGAACATGTGGGCCGGGTCGTGGTTGATCGCGTCGGTCGTCATCGAGCGAATCAGGCAGATGTCGTCGATGACCGATCCGATCTGCGGGAAGAGCGAACAGATCTCGGTCTGGTTTTTCCCATACTTCGCGAAGGGATGCTGCGGTCCGAAGCACATCAGCTTCTGGCCCTGAAGCTGCGCGAGTTGCTGGCCTTTGGTGAAGGATTCGGGCATCGGCTGGCCGTCCATCTCGGCGAGCTTCGGCTTGGGATCAAAGGTCTCGAGGTGCGAAGGACCTCCCGCCATCGTCAGCCAGATGACACGTTTGGCCCTCTGAGGGAGAGGCGGCGTGCCGAGGACGCCGCCGGTCGCGGCCTGAAGGCGCGGATCGAGAAACGAGGCGAGGGCGAGCGAGCCGAGGCCCTGTGAGGTCTTGCCGAGGAAGGCGCGGCGGCTGAGGTGTCGGAGAGGATCCATGCAAGTCGTTCGGTTGACCAATGAACCACAATTCCCGCACCTCTAGCAATCGAATCCGGCGGACGTGATCGGGGAGGAGTCGCCGAATCCCATTTCTGCGCTAACTTCGCGGCTCCCCCGTTCATGTCCACAACACCCCCCAAGTCCGCCGTGATCGGCGCGATCATCGCCTTCGGCTTCTGGGGGACGCTGCCGGTGTTCTGGAAGCAACTCAGCCACGTAGGGGCCGACCTCACCCTCGCCCACCGCGTCGCCTGGACCATGCTCACGGTTGTACCACTGCTCGCGTGGCGCGGGGAACTCCGCCACTGGTTTGCGGCTCTAGGGAAACGCTCCAATCTCGTCGACCATGCCGCCTCGGGTCTCCT
>JALRFZ010000230.1 GCA_023253615.1 Verrucomicrobiales bacterium
CTCCCTCCCATGACCTCCCTCGAAACGCTCGTCGAGCCGCTGCGTCACTCGCCCCAATTGGTCGAGGCGGTGGCGCTGCTTTCGCGGCAGATCGAGGAAGAGCGTGCGCGTCGGAATCGCTTTTACGAGGAGATGACGCCGGAGGAAAAAATCGAGTTCATCGATGGCGAGGTCGTGCTCCACTCTCCGGCGCGAAACAGGCATCTCGATGCCACTGCGATGTTGAGCCGCCTCATCGGGACCTGGGTGTCGTTGAAAAGACTGGGAACCCTGAAGATCGAAAAATGCCTCTGCGTCTTTCCGCGCAACGACTACGAGCCCGACCTCGTGTTCTTCGGCAAAGAAAAGGCCGCGACCCTCGGCCCTGACACGATGAGGTTCCCCATCCCCGACTTCATCGTCGAGGTCCTCTCCGAATCGACAGAGGCACGCGACCGCGGCGTAAAGTTCGAGGATTACGCCGCCCACGGGGTCGGCGAGTATTGGATAGTCGATGCCGAGCGCGAAACGGTCGAGCAGTACTTGCTCGGGGGATCGGGCTACGAACTCCGCGTGAAAAGCACCACCGGCACCCTCACCAGCGAGGTCATCGAGGGCCTCATCGTCCCGGTCCGTGGACTCTTCGACGAGGCGGAGAATCTCGCGGCCCTGCGGACCTGGATGTGAACACGTCCCTCCCCCGCCCGCCTTTTTCCTCGCCAAACCCGCGAAATCGAACGTATCGTGGCGGCGTTTGTCGCACGGTTGTCCCACCGACAACCCCAACCACCCATCCATGCCCATGACCTCCGAAAACCACCTCTCCCGCCGTCACTTCGCCCTCACCGGAGCGCTCGCCGCCGGGGCCGCGCTGTTGCCGACTCGCCTCGTCCAAGCCGCCGCCCCCTATGAGCAGGCAGCCCTCCCCTACGCCTTCGACGCGCTCGAACCGCACATCGACGCGAAGACGATGGAGATCCACCACGGCAAACACCACGCCACCTACATCAAGAATCTCAACACCGCCCTCGAAGGCAAGGCGGACCTCGCCGGCCTCTCCCTCGACGACCTCATGGCCCACCTCGGCAAGGTCGAGGACAAGGCCCTCCAGACCACCCTGCGCAACAACGGAGGCGGTCACTGGAACCACGCCTTCTTCTGGGAAACTCTCGCCCCCGCCGACAAGTCGGGCAAACCTTCGGACGAACTCGCCAAGGCCATCGACGCCTCCTTCGGATCGATGGATGCCTTCAAAACCGCCTTCGGCGATGCCGCCACGAAGCGCTTCGGTTCCGGCTGGGCCTGGCTCATCAAGAAGGATGGCAAGGTCCTCGTCACCAGCACCCCGAACCAGGACAACCCGCTCATGCCCGGCCTCGTCGCCGACGCCGAACTCGGCACGCCGCTCCTCGGTCTCGATGTCTGGGAGCACGCCTACTACCTGCACTATCAGAACCGCCGCGCCGATTACATCACCGCCTGGTGGAACGTGGTGAACTGGGACAAAGTCTCGGCCATCTTCGCCGGCGCGAAGTGAGCGGTGGATGGACCTCACCGAATCCCTCCGCCGTTTTTTCGGCCACGATACCTTTCGCCCCGGGCAGGAAGCGGTCATCAGCCGCCTCCTCCCGGGGCGCTCCGTTTTGGCTCTCTTCCCCACGGGCGCGGGCAAGAGCCTCTGCTACCAGTTGCCGGCCCTGCTCCTCGACGGGCTCACCCTCGTCGTCTCGCCCCTCATCGCCCTGATGAAGGACCAGGTCGGGGCGCTGCAGGCGCGGGGCCTCGCTGCCGAGCGGCTCGACTCGACCCTGTCCACCGAGGAGGTCAACAGGGTCTACTCGTCGATGGAGGACGGTTCCTTGAAGCTCCTCTACGTCTCGCCCGAACGGCTCGCCAACGCGGGGTTTTTGAAACGCCTCCAGCGTTGCGACATCAGCCTCTTCGCCGTCGATGAGGCGCATTGTCTCTCCGAGTGGGGCCACAATTTCCGTCCCGACTACCTTCGTCTCCCCGAAGTGGCCCGCTCGCTCGGAGCCGGGCGTGTCCTCGCCCTCACCGCCACGGCGACGCCGGCGGTGGCCGCCCAGATCCGCGAACGCTTCGGCATCGCGGAGGAGGATCACGTGCAGACCGGCTTCGCCCGGCCGAACCTGCGGTTCCGCGTCCACCCCTGCACCACGCGTGAGCGCGACCGGAAATTGGTGGATTTGTTAGGCGAAGCGGAAGCCTCGCCCACGATCGTCTACGTGACCCTGCAGGAGACTTCCGAGCGCGTCGCCGGACAATTGAAGCGAGCCGGGATCGCCGCCCGGGCCTACCACGCGGGGATGCGCGACGAGGACCGCGCCGAGGTGCAGGATGGTTTCATGGAAGGCCTCATCCCCGTCGTCGTCGCAACGATCGCCTTCGGCATGGGAGTCGACAAATCCGACATCCGCCGCGTCGTTCATTACAACCTGCCCAAGTCGCTCGAGAACTACGTGCAGGAGTCGGGCCGCGCCGGACGCGATGGAGCCCCTGCCGTCTGCGAAATCCTCGCGTGTGCCGATGACCTCACCGTCCTCGAAAATTTCATCTACGGCGACACGCCCTCGCCCACCGCGTTGAAGTCGCTCGTCGAGCATGTCCTCCTGCGCGGTGAGGCGTTTTCGGTGTCGCGCTACGAACTCTCGCAGTCGCGCGACATCCGCCAGACCGTGGTCGAGACGGCGCTCACGTATCTCGAAATGGAAGGCCTGCTGGTGCCGGAAGGGCCCTTCTACGGCGGCAGCGAAGTGCGTTTGCTGCGTCCCTTCGAAACAGTGCTCGCGGGACTACCGCCCGACCGCAAAGAGCTGCTGCGACGACTCTTCGAAACCGGAAAGGCCGGGCGGCTTTGGCATCGCTTCGATCACGGGGAATCGGCGGCGGCCCTCGGAGTCACGGAGGAGATGATTTCGCGGGTCCTTTCCGATCTGGCCGCCCATGGTGAGGCGGTGCGCCGCCCCTACGGTCTTCGCCATGCCTATCATCTCGGCGCTGGCACGGACCGATCGGTGAGTGCGGTCGCAGCGCGATTGGCGGATCGTTTCGCGTCGCGCGAAGTCGCGGAAATCGCGCGCCTGCACCAGGTCGTGGATCTGTGCGAAACGCCGCAATGCCTGCCGCAGCAGTTGATCGCGCATTTCGGCGAGAGCATCGCGCCCTGCGGGAATTGCGCCGTCTGTCTCGGCGAACACGCGGGCGGCCCGCTGCCGGCGACGAAGCGCGGCGAGCTGACTCTTGAAGATGCCGCGCTCATCCGCGAGGCCAAGGCGGAACATCATCCCGCCCTGCGCCAGCCGCGCCAGCTCGCCCGTTTCCTCTGCGGGCTCTCGAGTCCCGCGACGACCCGCTCCCGGTTGCACCGCGACGACCGTTTCGGCGCCCTCGCCGAAGTGCCCTTTCTCGAGGTGCTGGATCAGTGCGAATCGTTTTAAGCGAGGCGATTCACCCTAACAGATCATTCAAAACCGCCAGCCCGCCGTCTTTCCGAGACAATTCGAGGAGCCGCGCTTTGGCCACGGGGATGTGGGCGAGAAATTCCCGTTTCTCCTTCACCTCGCCGAGAAATCCATAGGCCCCGAGCGCCTGCATGAGCCGCTGCATCGCGCACTGGACGAGACGTCGCTCGTAGTCCTGGCGTGATTCGGCATGACCCGCCTCTTGCTTCAGGGAAAAATAAAAATCGATCAGGTCCGCGGTCTCTTCCTGAGTGAATTCGCTGTAGGGGTCGTAGACCATCGACGCGAGATCGTACTCGGGCAGCCCCCAGCGCAACCCCTGGTAGTCGATGAGGGAACTGCCGCCGCCCCGCAGCATCACGTTCGTGCTCTGGAAATCGCGGTGGACGAGGCTGCGACGGTGTCCGGCGAGTTCACGACCGAGCGCGGCGAGCGAGGGATCTTCCCGCAGGGCCGCGGCGATCTCCGGCGAATGGAAACGCTCGACGTAATGGGTGAGGAAATAATTCCGCTCCCACTCATAGAGCGATTCATCGAAGGGTCGCTCCAGCTCGGGCAAGTCCTCAGGCGCCGCATCTTCGCAGACGCAATGGAGCGGAAAGACGGTGCGCAGGGCCGACTCGTAGGCGGGTCGGCGCGACGTCTCCCAATCCGTGCCGGCGAGATTGCCGAGATCGGTTTCGCCGAGATCCTCGACCCAGAGGATCCGCAGATCCTCGCGCCGGGCGGCGATGGATGGGGCTCCGATGTGGTGACGGTTGAGGAAATCGGTGATCGAGGCGAAGCGCGGGTTGTCGGCCCGG
>JALRFZ010000240.1 GCA_023253615.1 Verrucomicrobiales bacterium
ATCACCCCGAACGAGGGCCTCTCGCGCCAGCATCTCGAAGACCTCCATCTTTCCGGCATCGCGGCGCGCCGCTTTTCCAAGGAAGGGCGGCAGGCCGAGTTCGATTTCGACAACCAGCCCTATGTCGAGGTCATCGAAATCACCAAGCTGAAGGAGAAGAGCGGGATCACCACGGTCGACATCGCCGAACTCGGCACGAACAACATCGTGCTGATCGACGAAGGGCACCGCGGACTGGCCGGCGAGGTCGAGTTCAAAAACCGCCAGGCCCTCTGCGCCGAGGGATTCTCGCTCGAATTTTCCGCGACCTTCGGGCAGTCGCTCAACTCCCTCTCCGCGACCAACGCGCAGGAGATGGGGGACCTCTACGCCCGAAGCATCCTCTTCGACTACTCCTACAAGCGCTTCTACCACGACGGCTACGGCAAGGAATTCGAGATCCTCAACTACGATCGCAGGCCCGGAACCCACGCCGCCGAAATCCAGCACGCCTACCTGGTCGCCTGTCTCGCGCGTTTCTTCCAGCAGTGCAAGCTCTACGAGGACCGGCGCGAAGAATTCAAGCCCTACCTGCTCGAAAGCCCTTTGATGATCCTCGTGGGCGGCTCCGTGACCGGGAAGAAAAAGTATGTCGAGGAGGGCAACAACGAGGACAACCGAGAGGAGACCGACGTGATCCAGGCGATCCGCTTTTTCGCCCGCTTCTGCGCGAACGAGAACGAGGCGGTCGGCACGCTCGATCTCCTCCTGCGCGATCAACTGCAGTTCGGCGACGGCGGCGCGGTCTTCGCCCGTGCGTTCCACTACCTGCGCCAGCAATACCCCGTCACCGAAACGGGCGCTGCGAAGCGGCTCTATGCCGACATGCTCGATCTCTGCTTTCACAGCGCCCACCCGGCACCGCTCCACGCCGACTATTTCACCGGATCGATCAGTGAGATCGGCCTGCGGGTGGGGCAGTCGACGGAATACTTCGGCGTCATCAAGGTGGGCGAGGGCAAAAAGCTCTGGGATCTCATCGCGGCCGATGCGGCGGACACGGACGATCGCTCCATCGTCGCCAGCGAGCGGGAATTCGGCGTCTCACTCTTCGACGGGATCAAGGACGAGCGGAGCAAGACCCGCGTGCTGATCGGGGCGAAGATGTTCACCGAGGGCTGGAGCTGCTGGCGGGTCTCGGCCATGGGGCTGATCAACGTGGGCCGCAACGAGGGGTCGCAGATCATCCAGCTCTTCGGTCGCGGAGTGCGCCTGAAGGGGAAGGATTTCGGACTCAAACGCTCGAACGTGCTGCATGATGAAGCGCACCCCGATTTCCTGATCGAACTCGAGACGCTCAACGTCTTCGGGATCCGGGCGGACTACATGGACACCTTCCGCGAATACATCGACGAGGAGGGCGTCCTAAGGGAGAGTGACAAGGTTCAGATCACCCTGCCGACGATCGAGAATCTCGCGCGGACGGACTTGAAGGTGATCCTGCCGAAGAAGGGAAAGCCGGACTTCAAGGAAACGACGACGCTGCCTCTCGAAAAGAAGCGGCTGCGCGGCCTCGTCACCGCGGATTGGTTCGGACGGCTCAGCAGCCTCCAATCGCGCTACAAATTGACCGACAAGAACGACGACGCCCTGCCCCCGGCTCCGCAACACCTGCGCGCCCACAACCGGCGCTTCCTCGATTACGACGCGATCTACCTCGCCGCACTCCGCTACAAACGGAAGAACGCCCTCTACAATCTGGAGATCGACCGCCAACAGGTCCGCGATCTCCTCGCGGAGACGGATTGGTACCAGCTTTACCTGCCGCCGGGCATTTTGGAATTCCGAGGATTCGGCGACGTCGCCCTCTGGCAGGAAATCGCCACTGATCTCGTCCTGAAATACATCCGGAAATTCTACGATTATCACCGCGACGAACACGACGCGCCCTTCCAGGAATACCGGACCATCCGGCAGATCCTCGACGACCCAGGCGAGACCTACAACGCGCAGTTCCTCCGCAACCTCCGGACAGAATATCTGGCGACGATCGACAAGAGCCGGACCCGGCTCATCACCGACCTCAACGTCATCAAGGCGAAGCTGGAAAAGAAGGAACTCCCCGCCTACAACGCCCATTCCCTCGAGCTGATCCATTTCGCGAACCACCTCTACCAGCCGCTCATTCACATCGCCGATGGCGAACTGAAGCTGACGGTCAAGCCGGCCGCGCTCAACTCACACGAGCGGCGCTTTTGCAAGGATCTCGAAAAGTGGGTCGGCCGCGAAAAGTCCGGCTTTCTCGCCGGAAAGGATCTGTATCTGCTGCGGAATCAGAGCCGCGGAAAGGGGATTTCCTTCTTCGCGGAGGGCGGATTTTATCCTGACTTTATCCTCTGGCTCGTCGATGGCAGCCATCAGCACATCCATTTCCTCGATCCCCACGGGCTCCGTCACGCGCGTGCCTTTCAGGATGCGAAGATCCAATTCCACCGGACGATCAAGGAGATCCAGCGAGAGCGGCTCGCCGACCCGGATGTCACCTTGGAATCGTGGATCCTTTCGCCGACGCGGCGCAGTGCGATCGAGCATTGGTCCGACACCAACGATCCCGCCGAGTTTCTTGCGCACCACGTGGTGTTCATGTACGACGATGAAGAGAGCTACATCGACCAGATTCTGCGGGAAGCGGGAATGGAAGTTCCGGCGACACTCGTTTGATCGTTCACGAAACGCAGGCATCGGTCCGACGGTTCGGCGTGGTTCGTGCTTGCCTACGAAGTAAATCTGGGGAAACACGTAAAAAATCCATTATGAGCGATTGGTCCACCTACCAGAAATCCACTCTCCGATACCCCGAACTGGGATTCACCCTCGATTGCAGCCGCATGGACGCGCCGGAGGCGTGGTCGGATGACCTGCGGGAGCGGATCGGCCGCGCCTTCCGCGATCTCGTCGCGACGGAGGCGGGGGAGATCATGAATCCCGACGAAGGGCGTGCGGTGGGGCACTACTGGCTGCGCAAACCGGAGATCGCTCCCGCAGCGGAGGGGCAATGGATCCGCGAGGTGAAGGAGGCGGTCTGCGCCTTTGCCGCCAAGGTCCTCGCGGGAGAGATCGTTGCTCCGAATGGCAACACGTTCCGCCACGTCCTCCTCGTCGGCATCGGCGGATCGGCTCTCGGACCCCAGCTCGTCGCGAAGGCGCTGCTGCCTCCGAATGCGCCGGTCGACATCCACTACCTCGACAACACCGACCCGGGCGGGATGGATGATGTCTTCGCCACGCTCGGCGACGGGCTCGCCGAGACGCTCGTCGTGGTGATTTCCAAATCGGGCGGCACGCCCGAGACGCGCAACGGCATGATCGAAACGGAAGCCGCCTATCGCGTCCGCGGACTCGACTTCGCCAAGCATGCCGTCGCCGTCACGGGCGAGGGCAGCACCCTCGACAGACACGCCGTCGCCCAAGGCTGGATCGCGCGTTTCCCCATGGCCGATTGGATCGGCGGACGCACCTCGGTGATGAGTGCCGTGGGTCTGCTGCCGGCCGCGCTCCTCGGGCTCGATATCGACGCCTTCCTCGCCGGGGCCGCGGCGATGGATGAAAAGACCCGCGTCCCTGACGAAACCACCAACGCCTCCATGCGCCTCGCCCTGATGTGGCACCACGCCGGCAACGGGCGCGGGGAGAAGGACATGGTGATCCTGCCCTACTGCGACCGGCTTGATCTCATGAGCAAATACCTCCAGCAACTCGTGATGGAGTCGCTCGGCAAGGAACTCGATCTCGACGGTCAAAAGGTGAACCAGGGCATCGCGGTCTATGGCAACAAGGGCTCGACCGACCAGCACGCCTACGTGCAGCAGCTCCGCGACGGGCTCGCGAATTTCTTCGCCACCTTCATCGAGGTGCGGCGGACGCGGCAAGGCGAGTCGATGGGCGTGGATGAATCGGGCTCGAGCACGGGCGACTATCTGCAGGGATTCCTCCGCGGCACCCGCAGTGCGCTCCATGGAAACGGGCGGCAGTCGATCACGATCACGCTGGATGAACTCACGCCGTTCAGCCTGGGCATGCTCATCGCCCTCTATGAGCGCGCCGTTTCCTTCTACGCGAGTCTCGTGAACATCAACGCCTACCACCAGCCTGGCGTGGAGGCCGGGAAAAAGGCCGCGGGTGTTTTCCTTTCGCTCCTGAACAACGTGCGGCGCCACCTCGCCGAGACGGGATCGGCCGGCTACACCGCGGAAGCGATGGCCGCGACCGTGGGCGAGAGCGACATCGAGCAGGTCTATCACTGTCTCAACCACCTCGCCGCGAGCGGGGCCTGCCGGCGCGAGACGGGTGCGGGACCGGCGGAGGATGTCTTCATCTGCTGATCCTCCATCAAGCGCCGGCCCTTGACAGACGCCGGAAATTCCCGCCGAGGATCTTCCGCTTGGCCTCCTCGCTGATCGCGGCGGCGGTCACCTTGGTGAGCTCGGTACCGAGGGACCGTGAAGGCAGGTGGCTGCCGAAAACGATGCGGTCTTCGCCGACCTCGCGCACCGCCATCTCGATGAATCCGGCGGTGGCGTCGAAACCGGAGGTC
>JALRFZ010000348.1 GCA_023253615.1 Verrucomicrobiales bacterium
CTCATGCTCACGGCGAAAGGGCAGGAGATCGACAAGGTCGTCGGCCTGAAAGCCGGTGCCGATGATTACGTGACGAAACCCTTCGGGATCCAGGAATTGCTCGCCCGTGTCGAGGCCCTCCTGCGGAGGGCGCGGGTCTGGAATGACGATGCTCCCCCGGACGCGATGCCTGATCCGATCGTGGTTGGCCGCGCGACGATCGTGCCGGGTGCCTACGAGGCGGCCCTCGATGGCACGATCCTCCCCCTGACGCCGCGCGAGGCGGAACTGATCGCCTTTCTCCATCGCCACCGGGGCAAGGTGCTCAGCCGCGATCAGATCCTCGAAGCGGTCTGGGGTGTGAAGTATTTCGGCACGACGCGCACCCTCGACCAATGCGTCGCCCAGATCCGCAAGAAGATCGGGGACGACGGGAGGACGCCGGCCTTTCTGCTGACGGTGCACGGAGTGGGTTACAAGCTGGTGTGAAAAACGCCATGAAGTGACAAATCCGACACGTGGTGTCGCTCTTGCCACACGATGAATCCGTTGCGACCGGGCTCCGATTGAACTAAGAACCCCTCCTTTCCGCCGTGGACCTGCCCGCCCTCGACTCCCCGCTCTATCTGATCGACGCCATCGGCCCGTTCTTTCCGGGATACGAGCGTTTCCGGATCAATTGGTCGAAGTTGCCGTGGATCCGTTTCCAGGAAATGGAGCCGGAGGAATTGCGCGAGAGCTTTCTCCAGGTCCGCGAGGACATGCGCACCTTCTGCCGCAGTGTCGCCGCGATCGGCTACAACGGGGTCACGCTCGATGACGTGCCGCACCTCGCCCGGCATCATTATCTCGAGGATCCCGTCGCCGCGCGAGTCGAGGTCTATCGCGAGGAATTCCGCGAGGTCTTTCGCATCATCCACGAGGAAGGCCTCCAGATCTATCTGACGATGGACATCCTCACGCTCACGCCCGCGCTGGAGAAGCAGCTCGGAAAGAGCGAGAAAAAGCAGCGCGAATTCCTCACCGGATTGCTCGATCGATTTTTCACCGATTTCCCCGAAGTCGCGGGCGTCGTCCTGCGCATCGGCGAGAGCGACGGTCTCGATGTGAAGGAGGATTTCCGCAGCCGTCTCGTCCTCAAAAGTCCGGCGATGGTGAACCGTTGCCTGAAGGCGATCCTGCCCGTCTTCGAGCAGCACCGCCGCCGCTGCATCTTCCGCACGTGGACGGTGGGGGCGCACGAGGTCGGGGATCTCATCTGGCACCATGCCACGCTCGAGAAAACGATCGAGGGGATCGCGAGTCCCGCCCTTGTCCTCTCGATGAAATACGGCGAGTCGGATTTCTTCCGCTACCTCTCGCTGAACCGGAATTTCTTCGTCACGGGACTGCCGAAGATCGTCGAGCTGCAGACCCGCCGCGAATACGAGGGCTGCGGCGAGTATCCGAGTTTCGTCGGCGGTGACTACGAACAGATCGCGATCGAGCTGCGCGATGCACCGAACGTGATCGGCATCTCGGTGTGGTGTCAGACGGGCGGATGGACGCCCTTCCGTCGTCTCGCCTTTCTCCAGCCGGGATCGATCTGGACCGAGATCAACACCTTCGTCACGCTGCGGCTCTTCAAACACGGCGAGCTCGTCGAGGAGGCGCTCTCGCACCTGCCCGTGGTTGAAAACAAGGCGGCCTTGCTGGAGCTGATGCGCCTTTCGGAAGAGGTCGTGATCCAACTGCTCTATCTGCCGGATTTCGCGAGGCAGCGCTTCTACTTCCGCCGCGTCCGCATTCCTCCGCTCCTCGGCGTCTACTGGCACCACATTTTCGTCGCCCAGTCGATCCAGCGCATGCTCGGCGCTCTCGTCGAGGACGGCGAGGCCGCGATCCGTGCGGGCCACGCCGCGATGGCGAAGATCAAGCGGATGCGCACCCTTGCGCTGCAATGCGACCTGCCCGAGGAGGACATCGAATACATGGAATACACCTTCGGCCTCATCGCCCTGGCGCGGGAGTACTTCTTCCGTCCCGACGACGAGGAGATCCAAAGGCGCCTGGAGAAGGCGAAGAGGCAATACAAGAAACGCTACCCTCGCGGGAGCCGATTCCGCTATTCGGTGAAGTACGACTTCAAGCCCTTCAAGGTCGGGAGCCGCTCCATCAAGCTCTTCCTCAAATACCTCGTTCGCCAGACGCCTGATTACCGTTTCATCGACAAGATCATCGGACTGCGCCTGCTTTCGCTCGCTTACTTCGTGCTGAAGCGTTCCCGGCCCAAGATCGTGCCGAAGATCGCCCGGAAGAGCGCGATGGGGCTGGATGCGATCTTCAAGTGAGGCCGCCGGGGTCTCATTGCTCTTCGCCGATCGTCTCCCGCAGCTTCGCGAGACCGCGGCGGATGCGGGCTTTCACCGTGCCGAGAGGTTCGCCGAGTTGATCGGCGATCTGCTGTTGGGTGAGGCCCTCGAAGTAGACTTTTTCGATCGCTTCGCGCTGGATCTCGCTGAGCTCCATCACCGCCGAGCGGACCGCCTCGCAGGTGTCTCGACGGATCGCCGCCTCGGGTCCGGCCACCGGGGAGGTGCCGCGCGGCACGAAATCCAGCGCTTCGGTGTAGGCATCCTTGAGGCGCGCCTGGCGCTTCCGGGCGCGGAGCCGGTCGATCGCCCGGTTGCGGGCGGTCGAAGTCAGCCAGGTGATCGGTCGGCCGCGACCGGGATGATACTGGTCGGCTTTCCGCCACAGGGAATTCAGCACCTCCTGGAGCACCTCCTCGGTATCGGCAGGATCACCGAGAATCCGGTGGATCGCCGCATAGAGCAGGCCGGCGTAGCGTTCATGCAGCCGTCGGAAAGCATCCTGATCACCAGCGGCGATCCCTCCGAGCATCGCTCCATCGGCGACATCGTCGTAGGCACGGGTGGGGTCTTGGGGAGGAGTGGGAGTCATAATGAGCAAAACTTATTTTTCCCCGGAGGATTCGACAAATGAATTCGGAATTAGATTTTCTTATGAAAATGTTCGTTCCATTAGGAGGCCTTTTCGCGCGAGGATCGACCCGCGTGCGCGCCCGGGTGTTCACGCCGTTTGCGCGGGTGGTGGCCTTGTGGTAGGATCGAGGTGGCGACGTGTGCCGTATTCTCTACAACACCATTCAATGCAAGAAGACGAACCGAATCAAAACGACCGCCGTGGCGGCGGCGACAACGGGTTCAACTGGAAGGGGCTCATTCTCCTCTCCGTCGCCATGGGCCTGTTCGGTCTTGCGATCTGGTCCAAAGGGCTCTCCAGTTCCTCCAAGACGATCACTTACGCCGAGTTCAAGAAACTCGTCCAGGACGGCAAGATCCACGTCGATCCGGCCTCCCAGCCGCCGAAACTCCTTCGCCTCGTGCAGCGGGATGGGAGTGTGAAGCAGTATGTCTCGGGCTGGTACGAAGCCGAGATCGCCGATCAGAAGGGGGGCTCCAAATATCGCGAGTTCACCGTCCCCGTGATCCTCGACTATGTGGGCGATGATCTGAAAACCCTGCTCGCGGAGGCGAAGCCGAAGCCGCTGGAGATCTCCGACCTGCCGACCGATTCGGATGGTTTCGGGATGATGATGATGTCCTTCTACCTCCCGATCTTTTTCCTCCTGATCCTTCTCTATTTCCTCTTCCGCCATCAGATCAAGGCGGCGGGGAAGGGCGCGATGAGCTTCGGCAAGAGCAAGGCCAAGCTGATGACGATGGACAAGGGCAAGGTCACCTTCAAGGATGTGGCCGGGGTCGAGGAGGCGAAGGAAGAGGTCTGGGAGATCGTCGAATACCTGCGCGATCCCAAGAAATTCCAGCGTCTCGGCGGCCGCATTCCGAAAGGGGTGCTCATGGTCGGATCTCCCGGCACCGGCAAGACCCTCCTCGCCCGCGCCATCGCCGGTGAGGCGGATGTGCCCTTCTTCTCGATCAGCGGATCGGATTTCGTGGAAATGTTCGTCGGTGTCGGTGCCTCGCGGGTGCGCGACATGTTCGAACAGGGCAAGAAGAACGCGCCCTGCCTCATTTTCATCGACGAGATCGACGCGGTCGGTCGTCACCGTGGACATGGACTCGGCGGCGGGCACGACGAGCGCGAACAGACGCTCAACGCCCTCCTCGTCGAGATGGACGGCTTCG
>JALRFZ010000380.1 GCA_023253615.1 Verrucomicrobiales bacterium
ACGGGCACGACGGGCGCGTCTTCCCCCGAGCCGCCGAGGAGCTTTTCGCGCACGTCGTCGAGGACGAGTTCGAGATCCTCGACGAGATCGCATTTCGTCAGGGCGATGACGGCGCGCTCCACGCCGAGGTATTGGAGGATCTGATAGTGTTCCTCGGTCTGCGGCATCCAGCCGTCGTCCGCGGCGACGATGAAGAGGGCGAGGTCGATCGCCCCGACGCCCGCGACCATGTTTTTCACGAAGTCGGAGTGGCCCGGCACATCGACGACACCGAGGACGAGCCGGTCGCCGCTGCCGTCGTCGGCTTCGAGATCGAGCTCGGCGAACCCGAGTTCGATCGTCATGCCGCGCTTTTTCTCCTCGGGGAGGCGGTCGGGATTCATGCCGGTGAGAGCCTCGACGAGCGAACTCTTGCCGTGGTCGATGTGGCCGGCGGTGCCGAGAATGAAATGACGGTCGGACATGGAGGGGCTGGGCGAAGGAAACGCGGATCGGGTCTCAACGCAAGCGTCTCCGCAACCACGTCGAGACGAGATCGCCCGCGACGATGACGGAGGCGGAAAGGAGCACGTGGAAGAACATGCGATCCCAGAAGAATCCCTTCGATCGCGCGATGAGCTTGCCGAGAGTCAGCAGACCGAGCATGCCGAGCACGGTGGCGTCTTTCACGCAGGTCTCCCAGCGGTAGAAATAGTAAATGAGGAAGCGGTTGAAGACGGCGGGGAAGATCGTCGTCGCAAAGAGACCGGCACGCCCCGCGCCGGAGGCCCGCGCGAGGGTCGAGGCGGCGCTGTCGGCGTTTTCCACGACCTCGCCTCCGAGCCGTCCGAGGATGCCGAAATTATGGATCGCGAGGGCGAGGACGAGAGGCCAGACCTGCAGCCCGAGGAGGGAGAGCAACAGGAAGGCGATGAGATACTCCGGCACGGAACGGGCGAGGACGAAACCGAAACGCACGACGGGGCCCGCGACGAACCAGAAGCCCCGCCCCATCCGGCCCGTGCGGCCGGCCGCGACGCCGCAGGGATCGACGCGCGAAAGCCAGCGGCTCGCGAGCGGGAGGAAAGGCAGCACGAAGGCGGCGGCGAGGAGGATCGCGGCGGTGGCGATGCCGAGCGTGTTCAGCAGTGCCTCGCCTCCCCCGTCGGCGAGCAATCCGCCGGCCCAGGGCAGGGCCATGGACCAGTCGCCCGATTCCCGGACGGGAGCCGGCACGAGGCCGCCGGCGAAATCGAGGAAATTGCTCCAGCGCCGTTCGGCGGAGAGCCGGCCCAGCAAGGGACGGCTGGCGAGCCATGAGACGACGACGGCGCCGAGGACGATCCAACCGCTCGCCGCGAGGAAGGGACTGCGCTCGCGACCACGCCGCAGGATCGCGATGCGTTCGCTCCGGGCGGGGTCGAAGGTGGTTTTGTCAGGAGGATTCATGCGGCGCAGCCTCCCGGATCGGATTGAAGGCGCCTCCGGATCGCGGCTCCCCAGAGATCGACGATCACGAGGAGGGCGACGAGGAGATAGAGGTAGGTCCAGACCTCGCGGTAATGGGCTTCCTCGTGGGAAAGTTCGATGTAGAGACCGATCGTCTCGATGCCGACGAAGCCGAGCACCGCCGACGAGCGCAGGGCGCACTCGAAGCGGTAGAAGGCGTAGGTGATGAGATTCGGCAAGGCCCGCGGAAAGATGCCGACAAGAAAGGTCTGCACCGGACCGTGACCGATCGCCTTCAACGCCTCCGCCGCATCGCGCGCCTCCTCGTCGATCAGCTCCGAAAAGACCTTGCCGAGCGTCCCGGAGAAGGGCAACGCGAGCGCCACCATGCCCGCGAGCGGCGACACGCCCACGGCCGAGAGGATCAGCAGCGCCCAGATCAGCTCGTGGATGGAGCGCAGCACGCTCATGAGAAGACGGGTGCCTCCGTAGACCGCGCCGAGGAGAAAACGCAGACGCGGGACGCAGGGCTCGGGCCACCAGGCGGACGAGCCGAGAAAGCCGAGCACCAGCGCCGCGGGCACGGCGAGACTCATCGCCCCGAAGGCGAAGCGCAGCGTCAGGAGCAACCCCTCGCAGGCCTTCCACACGAGCGGGGGGGCATCGTCCGGCACCGAATCGTCCTCGTAGTCGAAGGCGGGATCGAGGGCCGCGGCGAAGAATGATCCGGCGCGCTCCCAATGTCGCTCGTCCGGCGGGAGGAGTCCCGCCGGAGTGAGCCCGAGCCACCACGCGCAGACGAGGAAGAGCAACGCGAAGCCCAGCAAGGCCCGGCGCTTTTGGCCGCGGTGGGTTTGGAGAGGAGGCTTCATGCCTGCGATGGCGGGAACCTCTCCCGGCGATCAGTTGAAAGTTCCCTTTTCGCGGAATTCGCGCTACTCTTGAACCGATGAACACGCCGAATCCCTTCCCCGGCATGAATCCGTTTCTGGAGAATCATTGGCCGGATGTCCATGCCAAACTCCTGGTCTACATCGCGGATCAACTCTCCGAAGCCCTGCCGGGGGATCTCCGGACGCGGACCGAAGAACAGATCACGATCCGGAATCCGGGAGGAACCCGCACCCGCCTCAGGCCCGACGTCGGCATTTACGAATCGTGGAAAGACGGAGTGCCTCCGCAATGGCAGCCCGACAAAGTGCGCGATGGCGATGGAGTCGATCTCGCCTCGGAGCCCCAGATCATCGTGCTCGACGAAGAACGGGAACGGTGGCTGAAAATTCTCGACCGCGAGGACCGTCTCGTGTCGGTGATCGAAGTGCTCAGCCCCACGAACAAGGGCGGCGGATTCGACGACTACCGGGCGCGTTGCGAAAGCCATCTCGCGGCCGGGGCCAACCTCGTGGAAATCGATCTGCTGCGAGGCGGCCGCCACGCGGTCTCCGTGCCCCTCGAATCGGTCGTGCTTCCGGAGGGGGCCTACACGCTTGTCTGCACGAGCCGCGTTTCGCGACCACTTTCCCGCGAGGTGTATGCCACCGCCCTCCGCGATCCCCTGCCCACGATCCGGATTCCGCTCCGCGAGGGAGAAGACGACGTCGTCCTCGCCCTGCAGCCGCTGATCGACCGCGTCTACCGGCTGGGGCGGTATTGGCAGGAGGACTTTCGTGAAACACCCGGCCCCGCGCTGACCGAGGCCGACGCGATCTGGGTCGCGGACCGGATCCGGGAAGCAGGGCTGGAGTGATCCTTCACGCATCGCGCATCATCTCCTCCTCGTCCAGGTCGTAAAGCGCCCCGGCCCCGGCCTCGTCGAGCCGCGGGGGAGGTCCGTCGAAGACGATCCTGCCCCGGCGCATGCCGATGAGGCGCGGGAAAAACTCCTTTGCCAGGGCGAGGTCGTGGAGGCTGACGCATAGGGTGAAACCGCGCTCCTCCGAGAGCTCGCAGAGGAGCTTCACGGTATCGCGCGCACGGGCCGGATCGACGCTGGAGACGGGCTCGTCGGCGATGAGGGCATCGGGCTCCTGGAAGAGGGCACGGGCGATCGCGACCCGCTGCTGCTGGCCGCCGGAGAGACGCGAGACGAGGGTGTAGAGTTTCTCCTCGATCCCGACCCGCTCGAGGAGGGCGTGGGCCGCATGGAGATCCCCGCGCGCGGGCACGAGGAGATCGCGGACGGAGCGCAGGGTGCCGCGACGCCCGCCTTTGCCGAGAATGATGTTCTGGAGGCTGGTCAGATTCGGGACGAGCCCGAGGTGCTGCGGGATCGTCGCCAGCGTCGTGCGGAGGCGTCGCAGTTCGCCCGGCGCGAGCCCGGAGGGATCGCGGCCGAAGACCTCGATCGATCCTCCGTCGGGCGCGCGCATCGTGTTGAGGAGACGGATCAACGACGTTTTCCCGCTGCCACTCGGACCGATCAGGGCGACGCGCTCGCCGCGGGCGATCGTGAAGCCCGCGCCATCGACGGCGCGGAGTTCGCCGTAGCGGCAGAGGAGATCGCGGACTTGGAAGGCGGCGGACACGGGTGAGGAGGTCGGAGGTCGGAGGTCGGAGGTCGGAGGTC
>JALRFZ010000426.1 GCA_023253615.1 Verrucomicrobiales bacterium
CGATCTCGGCGCGAGCCCGGTCGACCAGCTCGGCGGTGCGCGCCTCGATGACGTGCGACCCGGTGAAGATGTCGTCGTACTCGAGCAGGTCGCTCTCGAAGGCCAGCACCTGCTGGATGCGCAGCGACCACTGCTGGTCCCACGGCTCCGTCGTAGAAGCCGATCGCGAGGCCGCCGACGATCGCGGTGACGAGGTGCCTGCGACGCGAGACCTCGCGGGCGGTGAGGCCGAAGTCCCGGCGAAACGCGATGAAGAGCCACACGAGGACGAGGGCGATGAGGAAAGCCTCGAGTTTTTCGGCGCGGACTTCGGCTTCGCCGAGGAGATGGCGGGTGCGGCGCAGGACGACCTCGCGGCGGTGCTCGATGTAGCAGCCGATGGCGTCCCTGATGCTGAGCACGCGCGGGCGGCCGCCGTCGATGGCGAGCATGTGGATGCTGAAGCTGCTCTCCAGTGCGGTGAACTTGTACAGGTTGTTGAGGACGACCTGGGCGCGGGCGTCGCGCTTGAGGTCGACGACGACGCGGGTGTTTTCATCCGACTCGTCGCGGACCGCACTGATCTCGGGAATGATTTTCTCGTTCGCCAACTCAGCGATGCGCTCGACGAGACGGGCGCGGTTCACCGCGTAGGGAATCTCCGTGATGATGATCTGCTCACGGCCCTTCGCGTCTTCGGCGATCTCGGCCCGTCCGCGCACCTTGATGCTGCCGCGTCCGGTCGCGGCATAGTCGCGGGTGCCCTGCATGCCGAGGATGGTGCATCCGGTCGGAAAGTCGGGGCCCTTGATGTAGGTCAGCAGTTCCGCGATGCTGATCGCAGGATTGTCGATCGTGGCGCAGATGCCATCGACGACCTCGGCGAGGTTGTGCGGCGGGATGTTCGTGGCCATGCCGACGGCGATCCCGGTGCCGCCGTTGACGAGCAGGTTCGGGATGGCAGCGGGCAGGACGGAAGGCTCTTCATTGGTCTCGTCGTAGTTGGCGACGAAATCGACGGTGTCCTTCTCGAGGTCGGTCATCAGGGCCGAACCGCAGTGGGTGAGGCGGGCCTCCGTGTATCGCATTGCCGCCGGAGGATCGCCTTCGACCGATCCGAAGTTGCCCTGCCCATCGACGAGAATGTCGCGCATGGACCAGTGCTGGGCCATGTTCACCAGCGTGGGATAGATCGCGCCGTCGCCGTGCGGGTGGTATTTACCCATCGTCTCCCCGACGATACGCGCGCACTTGAGGTGCTTCTTGTTCGGCGCGAGCGAGAGATCGTGGTGCATCGCATAGAGGAGGCGACGCTGCGAAGGTTTGAGACCATCGCGGGCATCCGGCAAGGCGCGCGAGATGATGACGGACATCGAATAGTCCAGGAAGGACTGCGACATCTCATCCGCCACGTTGATCGGGGAAATGCCACGTTCGCCCGGCGGTGGTGTCGGGGGAACAGGAGGAGTGTTGGGATCGTCGGACATTGAGAGAGAGGGTCAAAAATTGGCGGATCATACGTCGAGATTGCGCACATTCAGCGCATGGTCCTCGATGTACTGGCGGCGGGGTTCCACCGCATCGCCCATGAGAATGGTGAACATCTTGTCGGCTTCGACGGCGTTGTCCTCGTCCATCTTCACGCGGAGGAGTTTGCGGGTCGCGGGATCCATCGTCGTGTTGAAGAGCTCCTTGGCGTTCATTTCACCGAGACCCTTGAATCGCTGGATCTCCATGCCGCGTTTGCCGATCTCCATGATCTTGGAGAGGATTTCGGGCACGCTGAAGACCGGGTGGATCTTCGCATGATCGCCTTCGCCCTCGACGATCTGGAAGAGGGGCTGGTCCTGCGAGGAGAAGTGCTTCACATCGAGGCCGAGCTCGTTCAATCGGACGAGCAGCTTGGCGATGGAGTTGGCCTCGTGGATCTCCACGAGCCGAGCCCGCCGGCTGGGGCCATCGGATTTCCCGCCGCCACCCACCTCATGATCGAGCGCGACAGCCCGCCGCCCGAAGAGATGCAGGTCGGCGTTCTCCGCCGCGAAATCGCGCAGTTCGGACTCACCGACGAAATAACGCACCGTCACCTCGTTGCCCTCACGGACCTGGACGAGATACTCCGGAAGCTTGCCATCACGACCGGCGGCGAGGTAATCCTCGAAGTCGCCGGAGTTGCGCGCGATGACATCGCTGTAGCGGTTCAGCTTCGAGAGCATCTCGAGGACGTCCTTGAGTTGGTCGCTTTCAAACGCCTCGCCCGAGCCATCGGATCCGGCGCGCAGCTTCACGTCACCCGCACCGAGCTCGATGAGGATCTTGTTGAGCTGGGCATCATCCTGCACGTATTGCTCCCGCTTTTTCCGCGTGATCTTGTAGAGCGGCGGCTGGGCGATGTAGACGTACCCGGCTTTCACGAGCGCGGTCATCTGGCGGCAGAAGAAGGTGAGCAGGAGCGTGCGGATGTG
>JALRFZ010000445.1 GCA_023253615.1 Verrucomicrobiales bacterium
CCCTCGAGCTGGGCCTCGTTCGTGAGGACGAGGATCCGTTCCGCGGGCACGAGCCCCTCGAGACGGTTCACCGCTTTTTCGATGAGCGTCTCATCGTCGAAGAGAGCGAGAAGTTGTTTGGGTTTCGCGTTGCGGCTGAGCGGCCAGAAGCGCGTGCCGCTGCCGCCGGCGAGGATGAGGGCGTAGAGATTCGGTGAGGACATTTCCGGCTGTTCAGGCGGGTTTTTGCGGGGTAGGGGGAAAAGGTCCTTTTAAAATCACGCTTATCAAGACGCGTTTCCTCCGCCTTCTGCTTTTCCCCTCCCTCATCTGCCTCGATGCTCCGCTCGCGGTGGCGGGCTGGGCCTTCGTGCTCGCGGCTTCGCGCGGGGACGGACGGGAGGGGCCGCCCGCGGCCGAGGCGGTTGCGCTTTTTGCGGCGGTCTGGGCGATTTATCTCGGCGACCGGCTCCATGACGCGCGGCGGGCGGGGCGGGGAGCGGGCGATGAAAACGGCGCGTCGATCCCGCTCCGCCATGCGTGGGCGAGGGAGCATCTCCGGATCCTCGCGATCTCGCTGGGGGTGGCCTTGTTGGCGGGGATCGTGGTGATGCCTTTCCTTTTCGCCACCACTTGGTCCGCGGCAGGCGTCGTGGCGGTGGCGACGGTCGTTTACTTTTTCGTTTTCCGCGGAGGGTGGATGGCCGCGGCCGGGCACTGCGGTCTGCCGGTGAAAGAACTTGCGATCGCGTTCTGTTTCACCGCCGGAGCGGCGATCGCGGCGGCCCCGGGATCGATCGCGACGATCCCGCTTGCGTGCGTCGCCTCGCTGGTCTTTCTCGTGCTCGGCAATTGCCTGCTGATCTCGCGCCGGGAGGCCGCGCACGACGCCCGCGAGGATCCTGCGGCCTATTATTCCGGAGGGAAAGGCCGTCCCCTGCTGCCGGAGATCGCCCTGGGCATCGCGTTCGGACTGGCTTTGATTTCTTTGGAGCATGAGGGCGTGACGCCTGCCGTCGTCGCTCTCATGACGATCTCCGGGTTGACCTTCCTGCTGGCGCGGGCCCGGCGTCCCGGGATCGCGATGCATACCCAAGCGCTCGCCGACGGGCTGCATCTCCTCACCTGGGTTCTGGTCTTTTGGGTTTGAAACGCATCATCGCCCGGCTTCGATCGTCTCTCCCGGACCCTGACGCACGCTTGACCGGAGAGAACGCTTGCGGGACAATGCGGAGCACGCCATGAAGCCCTATTTCCTCCTCCTCGGACTGACCTGCTCCGCCTTCATCGCGAGTCCGCGCCTCCATGCCGGCGAGGCCCACGCCTCGGTCTATGTGGTCGATCGATCCACCGAATTTTCCGAGATGGGGGGAGCTTGCCTGCCTTATTCACCGCAGGAAAAAACCGCCGCCGCCCGCGAGATTCTGGGCATCGCCAAAGGTCCTGCCGGATCGACGATTTTCATGATCGCCTTCGATCGCGAGTCGCCGCATCTCGGGCTCGCTCCGGTGATCGCCGTGCAGGGCGAAGATGCGAGGCCGGTCCGTTTCCCTGCCGATGGAGCCACGTGGCCTTTCGAGAAATTCTCCCGTCCCGTCGATCTCTACGTCGCCGTGTTCGACTCCGCCGATCCGGATCTGGCCAAACTCACCGAGTACGCCGAATGGCTCACCGACGCTTTGAAGGAGAAGGATGAAGTGAACGCCCTGCTCCATGCCGAAGCGATCCAGAAGCGCCTCTCCAATGTGCTGCGACAGCGAAGGGTGGAGGACTATCGCGTGAAGTTCGGCGAAGAATTGACCGCGGCCCGGGTGGCACCCTCGTCGAAGGCCGCAGTGACGCGTGGCAATCCCTCGGATCCTTTGCTGGATGCCGCGAAGCGTGCGCCGAAGAGTTCTGTCGCCGCGGTTCGCCGGGGATTGAAAACCCTCGACAGCGAGTGGCGTCAGGATGCCCGCGTCCTTTCCTTTACTCCGGGGGCTCCCGGCGTGCTCGTCTTTCCCATCACCACGCCTCTCGCCCTGTGAGCCGCAGCGCCAGCGAGCCGGACCCGACAGGGTCGAGCGGGGGATTTGACCCTGTCTCGTCGCCGTGGTTTTTCCCACTGCTCGCGCTCGCCGCGATCCTCGCCCTGAGGACCTTCGCACCGTCGGCGGTGGAAAAGGCGGAGCTCTTCTGGCTCGATCTCGCGCTCGATGTCCGGGCGCGCGCGGGGATGGCGGAGCCGCTCGATCCCACGATCCGCTTTGCCGAACTCAGCGTGAACGAAGAGATCGCCCGGCGTTTCGCGACCGAGGGCGAATACGCCACCGTCGCGGGTGTCCTCGAGACCCTCGCCCGACTTGAGGCGCGCGTCGTCGCCGTCGACATCATCCACGCGTATGGTCGTGCTGTGGATCAGCAGATCATCGCCGACACGATCCGTCGCATCCACGAGACGACGCGCACCACGGTGGTACTTTCAACTTCGATCGAGCATCAGGCCGAGCCACCGCATCTCCTGCGATCGCTGCCCGATGCGGGTGGCGGGGATTTCCTGCAAGGTATCGTCAATGTCCCCGCCGACCGGCATTGGCGCGAGTATCGGCAGGTCCACCGCTTCGGAGAGGAGTCGATGCCGTCTCTCGCGCTTGCCGCTTTCACCGCCTCGCGTCCCTCCGCGCTCGTCCCGCGGGTGGTGGAAGCCGGGACGATGGAGTTGAAGATGCCGGGCCCCGATGGCCGGGCGATCGTCCGACGGGCGGATGAAGGAAGGCTTTTCCTGAACCTGCGCCACTCCTACTACGACGATCGCTACGACAAACGTCTCCCCGAATTGGCCGAAGGCGGACGCGTCTGGACGATCGAGCAGCTCGAGCGTCTCGCCGATCGATCGGGGGCCGATTCCCCTTTGCGCGACACGATCGTCTTTCTCGGATACGACGCGGAGGTTGATGGCAAACCCACCACCCACGGCGCGCAGCAGCCCGGGATGCTGCTGCATGGCACCGCCCTGCACGATCTGATGCACGATACCGCGATCCGGCCCGCGCCGGTCGGCGTGGACATCGCCTTTCATCTGCTTGTGGCCGGGCTCGCCGCCCTCGGGTTTTCGCGGGTGCGGAAGAAACGCTGGCTCGTGCTCATCGCGGCGGCGGGGATCCTCCTGACCTTGCTGCTGGGCTGGATCGCGATCTGGCATCGCGGGGTCTTGCTGCTGCCGGCCGCGGTCTCGTCGGCGGTGTTGTGGGGTGGGGCGGTGGTGCTGGAGGTGGGACGGCGCTGGACCGTGGAGCAACGCGAGCGGACCCGGCGCGATGCGATGCTCGGTTTTTATTTCTCTCCGGCGGTGTTGAAGCAGGTGACGCAAAATCTCGACATGATCCGTCCGCGGGGCGGCGATGTCGCCGTGCTTCTCAGTGATCTCCGCGGTTTCACGACGCTCTGCGAAAGCGGCGAAGTCGAGCGGGTCTTCGAGTTGCTGAACCGGCTCTTTGCGGTGGAAACCGAGGCGGCGCTTCGTGAAAACGGGAGTCTCGCGCGTTTCGCCGGGGATCAATTCCTCGCCTACTGGGGAGCTCCCGAGCCTTGTGACGACGCGCCCGATCGTGCCCTCCGCGCCGCTTTGGAAATCCAGGAGACCCTGCAACAGCGCCTGGAAAATCCGGCCGCCGACGAGATCGACCGATGGCTGCGCATCGGCATCGGGCTCCATTGCGGGCGGGGTCTCGTGGGGCATGTCGGATCACGCAGCTACCGCGATTACAACATCGTCGGAGACTGCGTCAACACCACCGCCCGGATCGAGGGCCAGACCAAAAACTATGCCGCCGCCATCCTCGCGAGCGGGGAATTTCTCTCGGCATTGCGTGAGAAGCCGGTCTCCTTGCTCGTCGATCGCGTGCAGGTGAAAGGCAGGTCGCGCGCCACGGAGCTGCATGCGATTTTCGGCCGTGGCGACGATCCGGGTGAGGACGGCCGCGAGGCGTATCGCTCCGCCTTTGCCGTTTATGAGACGGGGGCGTTCGAAATGGCGGCGGAGGGTTTCGCCCGGATCGCGTCGCATCCCCATGCCACCCTCGCGACCTCGGCGGCTTTGCTGGCGGAGCGCTGCCGCGATTACGTGGCCGCGCCGCCCTCGCCGTGGGACGGCGTCCACGAGCTGACTTCGAAGTGAGATCCGATGCGGATCCTCCGGAGCGGTCCGCGCCTCAAGATTCCCTTGCCAGTCCGTCGACGAGGGGCAAGGAATGAGGTCTGATGAACGAAGCCCTCCCCACCCCCCGCCGCCGTGTCCGTGTCGGCATCGTCCAGCTCGCGATGCGTCCGATGAGCGGACCGGAAGCGTTTTACGAACGCGCCTCCTTTTTCATCGAGGCCATGGCGGGCTACGGGGCCGATTTCGTCTGCTTTCCCGAATACGTGAACGCCCCGCTCATGGCCCCCTGGAAAGCCGACGGCGCTCCGGCCGCGATCCGGAATCTGGCGGAGCTCACCGCGTCCATGCGCGATTTCTTCTCCCGCGAGGCGGTCGCGAAGGGACTCAACATCGTCACGGGCAGCCTGCCGTTGGTCGAGGACGGCCGGCTCTACAATGTCGTCTACCTCTGCCGCCGCGACGGCACGATCGAGGAGCAGCGCAAGATCCACGCGACCCCGAGCGAGGAATCGGAATGGCAGATGAGCGGCGGCGACCGGCTCGAGGTTTTCGAAACGGACGCGGGCAAAGTCGGCATCCTGATCTGCTATGACGTCGAGTTTCCCGAACTGGGACGCCTCCTCGCGGCGGAGGGCCTCCAGATCCTTTTCGTGCCCTTCTGTACGGACACGGCTTCGGGATTCCATCGGGTCCGCTACTGCGCCCAGGCCCGGGCGATCGAGAACGAATGTTATGTCGTCGCCGCCGGCAGCGTCGGGAATCTCCCCGGCGTGGCGAACATGGACTTCCAATACGCCCGGTCGGCCGTTTTCACCCCGAGCGACTACGATTTCCCCGAAAACGCGATCCTCACCGAGGCTCCGGCGGGGCTCGAGACCGCCCTCATCGCCGATCTCGATCTCGGCCACCTCGAAAACCTCCATCGTCGCGGCAGCGTGCGGAACCTGCGCCAGCGCCGCACCGACTTCTACCGGGTCGAACGGGTCGCGAAAGGGGAGTGAGCCCGGTGAATCGCCTTCCCGGGAGCTTGTGAAATTTTTCACAATCCCCCCTTGCCCCGTCCCGGCGGAGACGTAACCTTGGCGGAAACGAAGCCCCCGAACGGGAACGACCATGCCTGAGACGATCGAGCAACACGCCGCCTACGATTCCAAGATCGAGGGCAACATCATCTTCACGAAGGTGGATACCGCGATCAACTGGATGCGGAAGAACTCGCTTTGGCCGATGCCGATGGGCCTCGCCTGCTGCGCGATCGAGCTGATGGGCACGGGTGCCTCGCGCTTCGACATCGCCCGCTTCGGCGCCGAGGTGATGCGTTTCTCCCCCCGCCAGAGCGACGTGATGATCGTCGCCGGCACCGTCACTTATAAAATGGCCCTCGCCGTGAAGCGGGTCTGGGATCAGATGCCCGGACCGAAGTGGTGCATCGCGATGGGGGCCTGCGCCTCCTCGGGCGGGATGTATCGCAGCTACGCGGTGCTCCAGGGGATCGACAACCTCATCCCGGTCGACGTCTACGTCTCCGGCTGTCCGCCCCGTCCCGAGGCACTCCTCGAGGGGCTCATGAAGCTGCAGGACAAGATCGCCAAATCCCAGTCCGCGGTCGCCCACTTCGACAGCGGGAAGTCCGCCTGATCCCGAGTCGTATCCGATCCATGACCACCGTCCTTTCCATCCTCAAGGACCGCTTTGCCGGAGCCATCCTCGATACCGTCGAATTCCGCGGCGAACACACCGTGATCGTCGAAAAGGCGAAGGCGCTGGACATCCTCCGCTATTGCCGCGACGAGCTCGGCTTCGATTACCTCATCGATGTGAGCAGCCTCGATCACCTCGGCACGGAGCCACGCTGGGAGATGGTCTATGAACTCTACGCGCTCGGCAACGGCGCCCGCCATCACCTGCGCGTGAAGTATTCCTTCCCCGAGGGAGAAAAAGCCGATTCCGTTTCGGAGATCTGGCCCACCGCCGGCTGGCACGAGCGCGAGGTCTACGACATGATGGGGATCGAGTTCGAAGGGCTCGCCGATCATCGCCGCATCCTCATGTGGGAGGGTTATCCCTACTTCCCCCTTCGGAAAGATTTCCCCCTCGCCGGCCGCCCCAGCGAGATGCCCGAGGTGGCCTTCACGAACCGCGCCCCTCTTGCCGGCGGTCCTTTCGTGACCTCTCCGACCTCGGCCACGACGGTTCATCGCGAGCCCCGCTCGCGCGAGATGGATTGAACGACCGCGCCTCCGCGCGTTTCCAAAGGACCGCATGGACTGGCTCTCCGAGCTCTGGAACCGCTTGCGTGAACACGAGGATTGGCTCGCCTGGGTGGGCGCCGCCTCGGTCGCCACCGTGATCTTCAGCGCCATCGCCGTGCCCGTGATGATCCGGCGGATGCCGGCCGATTATTTCCTCGAGGACAGCGCGGGATCGGCCTGGATGCGACGCCAGCATCCGGTGCTGCGGCTCGTGCTGCTGATCCTGAAAAACCTTTTCGGCGCCCTGCTCGTGATCGGAGGGTTGATCATGTTCGTGACTCCGGGACAGGGCATCCTCACGCTCGCCGCGGGGATCCTCCTGCTGAATTTCCCCGGGAAACGGCGCTTCGAGATCTGGCTCGTGAGCCGCAAGCCGGTGAACCGCGCGATCGACTGGATCCGTCGTCGCGCGGACCGTCCGTCCCTGCTCCTGCCGTCCGATCAGTCGAAGATCGGGTAAAAGGTATTGAAGGCTTTTTCCCCGAACTCGGCCGGGTCGTTGAAGCGGCGGCCGCGGTCGAGGCCGTCGATCTTCGCCATCTCTTCACCGCCCAGTTCGAAATCGAAGATCGTGAGATTCTCGCGCAGATGGGCCGCGGTCTGCGTTTTCGGGATCGTCACGGTGCCGCGCTGCACCGCCCAGCGCAGCACGATCTGGCCGGGCGTGCGGCCATGGGCCGCGGCGATCGCGGTGATGACGGGATCGGCGAGGACGTTCTCGTTTTCCCCCGCCATGTTCAGCGGCACGTAGGAGCTCGCACCGAAGGGCGAGAAGGCGGTCACCGCGATGTTTTCATCCTGACAATAACGCAAGAGCCGCTGCTGGGTGAGGTAGGGATGCATCTCCACCTGCAGCACCTGCGGTGCGATCGACGCGTAGGCCTGGAGATCGCGGATCATCCCGGTGGTGAAGTTGCAGATGCCGATGCGTTTCACGAGTCCGGCTCCGACGAGATTCTCCATCGCCCCCCAGGTGTCGGAAAGGGGGATGCGGACCGGTTTCATCGCGGGATCCGGCGCGTTCGGGTCAAAGAACCAGCCCGGGGGATATCGCTCCTCGAAGGGGACGTAGGCCAGCGTCACGGGGAAGTGGATGAGGTAGAGATCGAGCACGTCGAGACCGAGGTCGCGGAGGCTGCGTTCGCAGGCGAGGCGGACGTGGTCGGGGTGGTGGTAGGTGTTCCAGAGTTTCGAAGTGATCCAGAGGTCGTCGCGCGAGCAGGCACCCGAGTCGAGGACGTGCTTCAGCCCTTCGCCCACGGCCGGCTCGTTGCCGTAGTCGCAGGCACAGTCGAAATGGCGGTAGCCGATCTCCACGGCGGTCGGAATGAGATCGGGCAGGACCTCGGACGGGATCTTCCAGGTGCCGAGTCCGACGGAGGGAAAGGCACCGCCGTCGGCGGTCTCGAGAAAGTGGGGGGAACTGCTCATGATGTGGGGAGACTTATGCGGGGGCGGGCGAAGAGGCAAGCGGCAAGCGCACGCGCGATGGCGTTTCCGAGGTCAGCGATTGGCAAACTTCGCGCCGAATACTTTCGTGACGACGGCAAAGAAGTAGGCACCCGAGAGGCTGCTCATGAGAATGCCGGTCATGCCTTCGAGAGGTGCGAGGAGTCGCCAGCCCGGTGGCAGGACGAGATCGCCGTAGCCGATCGTGGTGTAGGTGGTGCCGGAGAAATAGAAGGCCGATCCGACGTCGGGCATGCAGCCGAGGAGCCAGTAGGCGAGGGCCCACAGGGAGACGCCGATACCGTGCAGCGCGATGAGGAACCAGGCCGTGCGGATGAGCAGCCAGGTGAGGCCGCGGAAGCCGCTCGAGCCGGATGAGCTGGCGAGGAGATGACGGGTGAGCAGCGTCAGGCCGAAGGCATGCACCGCCACGTTTGCGGCGACGAGGAGAAAGCCGATGAGGAAATCGGGGAGCATGGGGCCAAGAGTGCCATCGGTCGGCGGCGATGGCACGGGGAGATTTTCGAAGATCCTTGTCCGCCCATCCTTCACTCCGTCTTCGCCCCGTCCCAGATCCAGCGGATCACGGCGAGGGTTTCCTCGGGGGTGAGGCGGTCCTTCCCATCGGGCGGCATGGCGAGGTCGTCGTCGTCGGGCAGGGTGATCGTCTCGACGAGGTAACTTTCCATCGGGCTCTTCTTCACGATGGGATCGAGCTCGCTCTCACCCGCGGCGAAGAGGCCTTCGACCGTATCCATGCGGTAGTCGCCCTTCTGCTTTTCCTCGCCGTGGCACTGGAAGCACTTCTTCTCGAAGATCGGCCGGATCACCGTCGCGTATTCGCCGCCGCCAGGCGTCGTGCCGCCGTCGACCGGCCCCTTTTCACCCGTCGACTCGACCCACTTCTTCACCCAACCGGGCGCGTTCTCGGTGAGGTATTTCGATCCATGGGTGAGATTTCCGCCACCGTGTCCGGCGATGGTCAGCAGGACGAGATCGCCGAGCAGCAAGAGCCGGTAGACCGCGGGTCCCGCCTTTTTTCCGTCCGTGCGGAAGACGAGCGGATGCACCAGCGCGATCACGATAGTGAGCACTCCGACGGCGATGCCATACCAGCGGTGGTGCTCGAGTGTCTCCGGTTCGTAGCCGCCGCCATCGGCGCGGAAGATACCCAACAAAACCACGAGAGCCGAGGTCAGCGCACTGAAGACGAGGACGAGGCCGATGGCGTTTCGGAGCGGGCGGCTGGGACGGAGGAAATGATAACCTTCGAGGATCGCCGCGATCATCACGAAGCCGATCGGGAGGTGCAGGGTGACCGTATGGAAAGGCGCGAGGAAGGCGCGCAGGTCGAAGGCTTCCCCGGCCGGCTCCGCGGCGGCGAAGGCGAGCACGGGTGAGAAGATCGCGGCGGCGGACAGCAGTCGGACAAGTCGGTTCATCCCGACCTTATGCCGAATCCCCCCGCGCCTTTCAATGGCATCGCAAGAAACGCGCGGAAAAGGCAAGGATCCGCCCATCAACGCCATGCGGGGAAGGGGCGGCCTGCGGAATACGCGGAAAACACGGAAGGGACGGATTCGTCGGCATCGTGGTGGGCGACCATCGTGCTGCATTTTTTAAAACGTTAGCAGATCTTGATCCCGGTCGTCTGTAATTCCGTGTTTTCAGCGTATTCCGCAGGCCGTCCCTCCTTCGCCCGATGACAGGCCGTCCGCACTGACAATCAAACCAGCTCCCGGATCGGCATGGGGCCGGTCATCGCGGTGAGGAGTTCGTTCGAAAGACCGTTCATCAAACGGACTTCGCCGAGGTCGAGGAGGGAATGCAGGATCGTGGCGGTGAGATTCTCCATCTCGATCGCGGAGCCGTCGGGCTCGCCGCCGCGGCGGTCGCTGCGGCCGATGACCTGCCCGGTCTTCAATCCTCCGCCGTAGAGGATGAGAGGGCTGAGATTGCCCCAGTGATCGCGTCCGCCCTTGGCGTTGATCACCGGATTTCGCCCCATTTCGCCACAGCAGACGAGGAGGATCTTTTCGGAGAGACCGCGTGCCTCGACATCCTCGATGAAAGCGCTGACGGCGTGATCGAACGGGGCGCCGACGTACTCCATGCCCTCGACCATGGTCGCGTTGTTCGCGTCGGCGTGCATGTCCCAGACGAAGTTCGTCGTCACCGTCACGAAGCCGGCGCCGCGCTCGCAGAGGCGGCGGGCGAGGAGCATCAGCTTGCCGATCGTCTGGCCGTGGTCGCGGTAACGTTCGTGGTTCTTCCAGACTTTTCGGATTTTGTCAGGGTGAACGAGGGGTGCGGTGTCGTAGCGGGCGAGGGTGCGGGGATCCTCCTTCGTCACGTCAAAGGCTTCGGCGATGCCTCCGAGGACCATGTCAAAGGCCTGGCCCTGGAATCCGCTGAGCCCGGCGGCGCCGGTCTCGTCGAGATGACGCCGCGCCGTATCGAGATCGCCGAGGAGGAGGCGGCGGTCGTCGAAACGGTCGCGCGCGAGGGAAAGGGTCATGTCGGCCTGCATCTGGGCCCCTTCTCCCGGCTCGTAGGGAGCATAGGCCGCGCCGAGCGGACCCGGCGAGGCGAAGTCGCCGAAGGTCTTGATCATCGGCATGGCCGCGGGATCGACGGCCTTGGGATAGAGGGCGATGTTCCGCGGCAGGCCGTCCGGGTGGTTCGTGCCGGCGGCGCGGGCGTAGAGCGATCCGAGGTTCGCCCCGAGGGAGTTCTTCCCGACGATGGGTTTGATGTCGTGCGCACCCGTGCCGGTCCGGAAATTGCGGACGATGGCGAGCTTGTGGGCGAGGCGTGCGAGTTTCGGAAAAGTAGAGCCGAAGGTGACACCCGGCAGGCTGGTCGGAATCTCGCCCGTGGCCGAGCGGATCCCGGCGGGTTGGTCCATCTTCGGATCGAAGGTCTCCGTCTGCGAGGGGCCTCCGTGCATGAAAAGAAAGACGACAGAGCGGTCTTTCACGAGATGCGGTGCCGTCGCCTTCGCGGCGAGATAGGCGGGCAGCGACAAGGCTGTGCCGCCGAGACCGAGGCTGCCGACCTTGAGAAAAGAGCGCCGCGAGCTGTCGCCGAATTCAATCATGTGCGAAGGGTTCCAGTATCCCGGGACAGGGTTCCCGCGACAATCGCCTGATCGCGGGAGTCCTGCCCCGCAACCGCGCCCCTCCCGCGGTTTTTCCCCTCACGCAGACTCGGGACTCGCATGATCCCGCCTCATCTGGCACAATTCCGGAAAATGGTCTCCCGCCGCCTTCACCACCTCGTGATCTTGACGCTCCTTTCCTCCATGGCAAGGGAGGTCGGGGCGGTTGATTTTGAAAAGGAGATTCGTCCGATCCTCGAGGCCCGCTGCCTCGACTGTCACGATCGCGAAACCCTGAAAGGCGGGATCGGTCTCGAGACCTATTACCACGCCCAATTGCCCACCGATGCGGGCGAGCCGCTTTTCGTCCCCGGCCAGCCGGACCATTCCGTGCTGCTCCACGTCGTGAAGGAGTCCGATCCGGAAAAGCGCATGCCGCCGAAGGGCAAGCCGTTGGATCCCGCCGAGATCGACCTGCTCGAACGATGGATCGAGGAAGGGGCCCGATGGCCCGACGATGGATGGCGTCCTCCGAAACATTGGTCCTACCTCGTGCCGGAAAAAGCGGCCCTCCCGGCGAGCGGCGCGGAGATGACGGCCGGCAGGGAGGGCAACGAGATCGATGCCTTTGTCGCCGCGCGACTGGCAGAGCGGGGGCTTGGCTTCAATCCCGCGGCCGATCCGGCGCGTCTCCTCCGCCGCGTCCACCTCGACCTCACCGGCTTGCCTCCCACCGTGGCCGAGGCCGACGCCTTTGTCGCCGACCCCGGTTTTGAGCATTATGTCAGGATCGTCGATGCCCTTCTCGCCTCGCCCCATTTCGGGGAAAAATGGGCCGTACCGTGGCTCGATCTCGCGCGCTATGCCGACTCCGAGGGATACCAGCGCGACGCGCCTCGCAACATGTGGCCCTGGCGCGACTGGGTCATCCGCGCGTTCAACGACAACCTGCCATGGGACCGCTTCACGACCTGGCAGGTCGCGGGCGACCTGCTGCCCGATGCCACGC
>JALRFZ010000581.1 GCA_023253615.1 Verrucomicrobiales bacterium
GTTCGCGGCAAATATCCAGCTTTCTTTCACGGCCCCTCCGGCAACCACGAGACGAGATGGCAGCGGCTCATGTCGAAGGGCGAGTATTCCAGCCCCACCGCCCTCCCCGTCGCGTCGCCCTCGGGACGGGGTCCCTCCTTGGCGAGCACGGCGTAAGCCCGGTAGCCGTTCGCCATCTCGACACGGTAGAGGCGCCCGTCCTCGACGATTTCGACGATACGGCCAACAGCTTGGATGGGAGGGCGTTCCGGCATGGGATTGGGGTTTCGGGAAAATCGGAGGAGTTTTCCCCGCGGATCAGGAATTCGCAACGATGGATCGGAGAAACTCGTAGATCTGGGCCTCGCGCGCCTCGCGGATCGGCCGGGTCGTGCTCGCCTGGACGAGGTAAAGGTGGCTGCCGGTGTCGAAGACGAAGAGGTAAAAACGCATCTCAAAGCGCTCTTCACCTTTCTTCACGATCGCTTCCACGGTGGTGAAAATGGCGGGCCATTTCCGGGATTTGCCGGGCACGTCGCCGGTCTTGGCCTTTCCGACCTCCTTCACCTCGAAGGTCGCCTCGTAGTTCGCCACCGTCGCATCGAGGAGTTCCTGCATGCCGCCTCCCTGGCCCACATCCATCTCACGGATGAAAAGGGAGCTGCGTTGATCCTGGGTGGCGTAGCCCGCGACGACATCAGCGGCATTGAGATCGGTCTTGTCCCAGCCATCGGGCAGGATCACGGAAAGGCGGCCCTCTGCGATGTCGAACCGCTCGCCGCGCCGGATCACCTCCTCGGACGGAGCGAAGGCGTGGACCGCCAACAGCCCCACGACGATTCCTGAAAAAAAGAGCGTCTTCATTCTCCGATACGGGACCGAGGCTAACAGATCCCCGGCTGCCTGTAACGGAGAAACGCGCCTCACTTCGTCTCGCGGAGGCGCAGCTCGATCCGGTTTGGCGCGGACTCGGCGGCGGGTGTATCGCCCCGATTGCCGGCGGACTGGCGGCGCGCCTTGATCAGCGATCCGATCTCGCGACGCAGCGTGGCGAGGTCGAAGGGCTTCGTCAGAAAAACGTCGCACCCGGCGGCGAGCGCCCCGCGGCGCATCATCTCGTCGGCGTTGCCGGAGGCGGCGATCACGGGCACCCGGGCGAGGGGCGTCCCGAGATGGCGGATGCACTCGACGAAGGTGATGCCATCCATCACCGGCATCTCGATGTCGGTGACAATGAGGTCGGGCATCACCACTCCCTTCTCGAGGAGGTCGAGGGCGGCGCGACCATCACCCGCCTCCACCACGGCGTAACCGGCGTTTTTCAACACCTTGCCGAGAAGGACACGGTTGGCGGGCAGGTCATCGATCACCAACACGGTGAAACAGTTGGCGGGCGGCACCATCGCCGGGATGGAATGGTGAGGTTGAGGGGTCATCCGAGAATTCATCAGTTTACCGATAAGTTAAGAAACACAAGTCTTTAACGTATCCGTATTACTTTGAACAGGAATGTTCAAAAGAATTTTCGGAAAATTCACGAAAACCAGATAACTCTTTCGAGCCATGGCGGAGCGATTCCGCCAAACGGGCTGGGATATTACCCCAGGAAAGAGGGGGCTAACGGGGCTTGCTCAGAAGGCCGGCAAGCCCGGAGGGCGATCGGAAAGGCGGTGGAACTCCTGCTGTTCGTAGGGAGTTTTCGCCTGCTCCTCGGTCAATCCGCCGACGATGGAAACATCGCCGTAGCCCGAGGATTTCAATTCCGGACGATTCGTGCCCTTTTCATAGAGAGTCTGCTGCTGCACCGGTTCGCCATCGATGTTGATGACGGTGTATTTGTAGGCCTGCGGTCCCGTCATGTGGAGGACGTGGAGTTGGTTCTGCGAATCGATCGCGTGCTTCGGCGGACGCAGGGCCATGTAGTCGCCGATCGGGTAGGTGCGGAAAACGAGACTGGAGTCGCTGTCCTTCAGCCGGAAATAGAGCGCCTTCGACCGGGCCCCGTGGTAGTAGGTCATCAACTGATACTCCCGGTAGGTGCCGGCATCGGGATGGCCCTGGGGCACGCCGACAATCTGGCTCCACATCGGCTGGCCTTCGGTGACCTGCACCGTGATCGTCTTCGATTCGAAGACCCGGTTGATCTGGGGAAAGTTCACCGCCGCCTTGACCCGGTAGGTGCCGATCGTCGACATCGGATACCGCTGGTTGATCGTCACCTTGTGTTTGTGGGTCTGTCCGGCCCCCAGCACGATGGGGCGGACCCCGGGCGCGCCCTGGACCGGGGTGATGAGATGACCGCGCCCGTCGCTGACCGTGAAATCGAGCCAGTTCATCCCGCCCGAATCACCGAAAATCAGGTCGCGACCCGCCATGTTCACGATCGTGAGCTCACCGGTAATCGGCTCGTTCGCCAGATAAAGGGAGCGATCAAGCTTCAGATCGAGATTGATCTGGGCGGAGGCGGGACCGGCCAAGACCAGGATCGCCGCAAGAAGGGAAGCTGGAAACCACCGATGTATCATGAGCCTGGAACGCGAAAACCGCGGACCGATATTGTCGGGGATGGTGCCCGCAAACGCAATGCCAAAGTCAAACCCGCGGATCTTTCGGGCTCAATTGATTAAAAACTCCAGATATTTAATCAAATTTAGATTTTGGTTTTTCTCAATTTGATCCATAATTCAAGTGGTTCGGAGATGAACCGGCTTTCTGAATGATTTCAAAATGGCGGATGGCGGTGTTTTCCCTCTTTCTGATCGGCATGGTCCTGATCGGAATGGTGGGCACGTCCGCGTCGCTCACCTTCCTCTGGCCCGCCTACGGGGTGTTGGGACTGGCCGCCCTTCTCTCGGTCGGCCTCATTCTCGAGGAATCCCCCTTTCCCCTGCCCCGCGCCGCCTCGATCGCCCTGCTCGCGCTATGCGGTTACGTGCTCGTGCGCGCGGCCGATTCGCCTGTCTCCTACTTCGCCCGCGAAGACGCCGCCCTCGTCGTGCTCGCCTTTCTCGCCTACGGGCTTTTTCTCACCCTCACCGGCACCGCCGCTTCGCGTCGGCGCCTCGTCGAGGCGCTCGCCCTCATTGTGGGAACCCATCTCGCTTTCGCTTTGATCCAGGCGCTCTTCCTCCCGACCTTCTGGCTCATCCCCGGCTATGGACGCACGATCACCGACAGACCTGGCGGGCTCTTCAATCATCCGGACCACTTCGGAGGATTTCTCGCCATGCTCGTCCCGCTTTGGCTCGCCATCGCGGTCTACAGCCGTCGCTCGCGACCGGTTCGGATCGGTGCCGCCATTCTCGCACTGGGCTCGGGCGCGATCGTCGTGACGGGGGGAAGCGGTCCCGCCATTCTCGCGCTCGCCGCGGGATCGGCGGCTTTCCTCGCCCTCAGCCTCGTCATCCTCCATCGCCGAATGAACACCCGCAGCAAGCGGGCCGGATGGCGCCTCCTCGCGGCGGGATCGCTCGTCCTGCTCGTTGTCGCGCTCGTCGCGGCGGCACCGCTCGGACGTCTCATCGATCGCACCGTGCTGACGAAATCAGGCGAACTCAGTCTGCCGCTCGTCTGGAAATCAGGGCTCGCCCAGATCGCGGAATCGCCTCTTCTCGGCACGGGCAGCCGCACCTCGTATCTTTACACCCGACTTCACCGCGAGGAGACGCTCGATTCGTCCTCGACCGAACCGGAGTTCATCCACAATGAATTTCTCCAGATCGTGGCCGACTACGGCCTGGTCGGTCTGGCTCTGCTCCTCGTGATGCTGGCCCTGCATGCCCATCACGGCTTTCGTTTCCTCCGTGCCTATGCCGCCTTCCCCCCGGCCCCGGGGGCCGTCGTGCCGAAGTCCGATCACCTCGCCTTCGTCACCGGGGCGATGGCGTCGCTCGCGTCGCTGGGGGTGCTCTGCTGCTTCGATTTCGTCCTGCATCTGCCCGCCTACATGCTGGTGGGCGCTCTTTTCCTCGCCGTCCTCGCGGTGCCGGATCCGATGGCGGCGGCCCTCAAATCCACCGGCGAATCCCGTCTCTTCCCCGGCGGAGGGCTGATTTTTTCAAACCGCGCCCTCGTTTTCGGATGCGGACTGGCCATGACCCTGCTCGGGGTGATCTTTTCCCGGAGCGAGTATCATTACGAGATGGCCCGCCGCTCCTTCGAGGCCGACCGGACCGGATTCCAACACCTCCGCCACCTCCACACGGCACGGCAGCTCGACCCCAAAAACCCCTATCTCTTCTCCCTCAGCGCCCATGCCCAGGTCGCGGCGATCCTCCCCGAACTGCCCGAACCGGCCCGGCGGGAAGCGCTCGAAAAAGCCGACTTCTATTTCAACCACGCCCGCAATCTCTATCCGCAGGACATCTTCGCCGCGATCGGACATGCCGCCGTCCTCGACGAACTCGGGCGCCACGGCGAAGCACTCACCCGCATCCGCGAGGCAAGGGAAATGGCACCGCACTACGGCAACCTCATCCTTGCCGAAGGAGAATACCACCTGCGCCACGGACGCATCGTCGAGGCGGAAAAGGCCTTCTCGGAAGCCGTCGGGGCGCGCGCCTTCCGCGACACCGCCGCCGCCCAGCAGGGACTGCGCACCCTCACCGAATGGAAGTTGATCGCCGAACAGAACGGGATCGACTGGCGGATCGATCCCGATCCCCGCGACACTCCTCCGCTTCTCGCCGGCACTTACGAGAGCCGCTCTCCCGCCGACGCCCAGGTCGCCGAACGTGATCTCGCCGGCCGCTCTCCCACCATGGACGATGAGGGGCCTTTCGCACCGCGCCCGATCGAATCCCCGTCGGCGGAAAAGGAACCCGTGCCGCAGAGAGAAACCCCTTCTGCATCCGATCCCGCACCGGTTGCGGTCGTGACCCCGGATTCGCTCGCGGAAACGAACGCAGCTCCGGAAACGGATGGGAAATCACCAACCTCGGTCGAGGCCGCCTCCGTCGAAGCGGAGCCACTCCTTTTCCATGGTCCGCCCAGCCCCGGGCCTTCCAAGCAGCAGGCACCTCCGGCCGATGCCACTCCCATTTCCACACCCCGCCCCGCTCCAATCAAGCCGTCAGCCGCAGCTTCGCTCTACGACGTCGGCTCCGATTTCGCTCCGATGCAGGATTCGGACACCTTTTATTTCCCCGCGCCCGACCTTTTCCCTGAATCCATCACCGGCGAGGAAGCCGCACCCGTCCCGGCACCACCCGCGATCCTGCCACAGCCCTGATCATCCGCGGCCCCGGACCTCAGCCCTCGTGCGCCGAGAGCAGCACTTGTTCGCCCTCCCCGGGAGCAATGATGCGGTTTTCCAGGCCCAAAGCCGTCACCGCGTCCAGTAGCCGGCGCAGCGGCTCATGCCGGTGTTCGTTGCTCAGAGGGAAGGTGCCGTGATGCATCGGCACCATGCGGTGGGCGCGCAGATCGAAGAAAGCGCGCAGAGCCTCCTCGGGATTCATGTGTACCTCGCGCCCGCTCGGGCAGTCGTAGGCCCCGATCGGAAGCAGAGCCGTGTGAATGTCGTAGCGCTTCCCGATCTCGGTAAAGCCGTCGAAATACGCTGAATCGCCCGAATGGTAGACGGTATGGCGAGGCATTTTCACCACGAAGCCGCCGAAGCCCTTGTGATTGTCGTGCAGGTAGCGCGCCCCCCAGTGGTGGGCCGGGGTGAAATGGATCTCGGCATCGCGGAAATTCACGCAATCCCAGTCGGTCATTTCCACGACCTCGCGCAGATTCAGCTTTTTCAATACCCCCGCGACGCCGCGCGGCACGATCACCGTCTGGGCGCCGTTCGCGATGCGCTTGAGGGTCATCCGGCAGAGGTGGTCGAAATGGGCGTGCGTGATCAGCACCAGATCGATCGGCGGGAGGTGCTCGATGTCGATCCCCGGATCGCGATGCCGTTTCACCGGCCCCATCCATTTCGCCCAGACCGGATCGATCAAGGCGTTGAATCCCGGCGTCCGCACCAGGAAACTGGCGTGGCCGATCCAGACCACCTCGATCTGGTCATCCGCGAGCGAGGCGAAGACGGGCGGATGCGGGCTGCCCGTGGTTTCGCGCCGTCGCACCATGGCCGGAAGAAGGCTGCCGCTGAGATAGCGGTAGTTCCGCATCGCCCACCCTTTCTGGGGCACCAGCCCGACACGGCGGCCATCGGTGATAAAACGGGATTTCGGGCGCTTGCCGGCGGGATGCGGGTCCAAGGGATCGGAATCAATTTCGGCCATATCCGGATTGCGAAGGACGCAAGAACACAACGTACGCAAAGAGCCGCCTTCGGGCAAATGAAGAGTGCGCCCACCCTGAAACACGCCGCCGTCCGCAGTCCCACATCGCCCAAGATATCGAATCCGGATAGAAAAACTTCTTGAGCAAAGAACAGATCTATAATAAGTGTGTATCAGCCATTTGCTTTGCTGTCAGTAGAGGCGTTTCATCCATATGAACAACTTTGCAAAGAAGAGAATACTTGGGGAAGGAACTTGTTTTTATCACGTCGTTTCAAGAGTTGTAGATCGGCGGCGGGTTTTCGGAGATCGGGAAAAGGAGGTATTTCGCAAACTCCTTCGCAATCAGGAAGCCTTCACAGGGGTAAGGGTCGTGACTTACTGCCTGATGTCGAACCACTTCCATCTGCTCCTCGAAGTTCCGGATCGGGAACGGTTGGTCCCGCTGGATGAACAGCGATTGCTGGAGGTCTTGCCGCTGCTCTATGACAGGGAGACGGTGGAAGGAGTTCGCCAAGAACTCGAACGAGCTCGGGAGGCGGGCGATGAACGTTGGCACCGTGATATCCTCCATCGCTACGAGAGACGCCGGGGTGATCTTTCCCAATTCCTGAAAGAGCTGAAACTGCGGGTGACACTGTTCATGAACAAGCGGCTCGAACGGGAGGGAACGCTCTGGCAAAGCCGTTTCAAGAGCGTGCTGGTGGAGGGCGCTGAGTCAGCCCTGCAAACAGTGGCGGCCTACATCGACTTGAATCCGATCCGGGCGGGGATGGTCCGCACTCCTGAAGAATACCAATGGAGCGGCTACGGCGAGGCGTGCGGGGGTGGACGCGGAGCCGCTCTCGCCCGCGCCGGGCTGGCACGTATCAGCGGAGTGATGCAGAGGGATCCCGGTTTCGCCGAGGATTGGGAAGTCGCCGCAGCCCGATACCGCACCCTGCTCTACGAAGAAGGTCGCGAAGTGGCGGCGGATCCACAAATGAACCAGAGCGGGCGACCGGGCTTTTCGAACGAAGAGATCGAGGCGGTTCACGCGATGGGCGGAAAAATGTCCTTGCCCGAGGCCCTGCGTCACCGGGTACGGTATTTTTGCGATGGGGCGGTCCTGGGCTCGGAAGCATTCCTGGAGGAAGTCTTCGCGCGGGAGCAACTCCTGCGGCAGCGATTCGGGGAAAAGAGGAAATCCGGGGCACGGACGATGAGAGGAGCCGACTGGGGCGGTTTGCGGGTGATGCGGGATTTGCGGAAGGATGTGATGAGTCGGCAGGCATCTTCCGATCCCCGCCAGTGAGGGACCGAACCACTTCAGGGACTTGCTTTACCGGGACCGCTTCATGGGCTTGATCCCGGCCGCGAAAGACCGTATCAAATCGACGTTTTCCATGCGTGCTCTTTCCCTTCCCGCGCTCGTCGCCTTCACGCTCTTGATAGCGTGCCTCCTGCCAGCCCAGGATCGCGCGGCCCTTTTTGCGGAAGCCGCCGCCACGAAAGTTCTCCCGAATCCGTCGGTCCGGGGTGACCAACCCGATTGGTTTTTCCCCGTGCGAGAGGTAAAACACCTCGCCACCGGCCGTTTCTGGGAGAAACCCTGGGAGGAAGTCGCCGCCAATCAAACCGATCCGCTCCCCGGCATCGTCGAGTTTCACACCCTGCTTGCCGCGCGCGGCATCCGTCTCCTCGTCGTGCCCGTGCCGGCCAAGGCTTCGATCTATCCCGAGACGCTCGTCGCCGGTTTTCAAGCCGGCGAAGTCGCTCCGCTCGCCCCCTTTCTGAAACGCCTCTCGGAAGCGGGGGTCGAGGTCCTCGATCTCGAGCCCATCTTTCTGCAGACGCGCGCTGCCCGGCCCGAGCAACTGCTCTACTGCCGGCAAGACGCCCACTTTTCCCCTGCCGCCGCCGAAATCATCCCCGCCCTCGTCGCCCGTCAGATTCCCTTCGAAGGGACCGCCGGACCGGGCCCCTACACGCTCGGCGAGCCCGTCCTCCTCACCTTCACCGGAGACCAGATCGCCGGCAGTGAGTGGGAAGGCGGCGTCGCGCCCGAGACCCAGCCCCTGCGCCAGGTGAGCCAGGGCGGAGTGGTCGGCGTCGCGCCCGATCCGGCCAGTCCGGTGCTTTTGTTAGGCGACAGCCACACCCTCGTCTTCCATGAGGGAGCCGAGGCCGGCATGCACTGCTCCGGAGCGGGAGTGGCGGATCATCTCGCGCTCCGGTATGGCTTTGCTCCCGACCTCGTCGGCGTGCGTGGCTCCGGGCTCGTCCAGGCGCGCAAACAACTCTTCTACAAGGCCGCCGCCGCTCCCGGTTATTGGGACAGCAAGAAGCTCGTCGTCTGGCTCTTCAGCGCCCGCGAATTCACCCAATCGACCGACAAGCCCGTGGCGATTCCGTTGACGAAGTGAGTGCCGTGGTTTGCGATCGCGAATCCGCGTCAGGAGCTCTGGCAGTTCGCCCACTCCTCACTCCACCCGCACCCACCGCACCGCATCAATCACGACATGCCCGTCGGTGCCAGCGTTCGAGATTGCCACGACACCTTTCACGTCGAATCGAAACCTCCCCACCGCCCCAAAAAGCCGGTCGATCTCAGGTCGCTCGCGTTGATTGAGCTTCAGCTCGGCCACGCCGCCGCCATGTTCAATCTTCACCGGCACGTTCGTGGCGCGGTTCGCATTCGGCGACCAAGCCACCTGCACTTCGTATTCTCCCGGCGCGGGTAGCATCGCGGTGAAGGTCGCCGAGGCGAGTCCGTCTCGCGCGTCGTTGTCATGCCGGTAGCCCTGATGGATCCCGCTTGTGAGCACCGAGGCGAGCCATTCGCCGGAGAGCTTCGCCGCATTGTCATCGACGACGATCCCCTTGATGGAATCGAGCGGCGTGAAATTCGCGGCCGGTTTCGGAGGGGCCGTGTAGTTCAAGATCTGCCCGTCCCCCTCGAGGCGCGTCTTCAAGGCGGTGTAATCGACCTTCTGCACCGGCACGCCCGCATCGATCGCCAGACTCGCCGCCGTCGCCGCGGATTGCGCCAACACCATGAACACCGGCTCCATCCGGATCGAACCAAAGGCGATGTGCGTCGCCGAGAGGCATACCGGCACGAGAAGATTTTCGCATTCCCCCTCCTTCGGCACGATGGACCGGTAGCCGATCGGATAAGGCGGAAAGCCTCCCACCTGCACGTCGCCCTCGTTGCGGACATGACCCTCCGCATCGACATGACGCTGCACATGATGTGAGTCCATCGTGTAGGCCCCCATGCCCACCGACGCCTCGACCGGCTCGCGATGCTGGCAATGATTCTGCGTCATGACGAGGTCGCTCACCATACGGCGCGCTTCGCGGATGTAGAGCTGCTCCTGCCATCCGCCCCCCCCGGTGAATTCATCCTTCGACATCCCCCATTTCGAGATTTCGGCGCGGATCTTTTCCGGCATGCGCGGATGATAGGCCAACGTCCACATCACGCCCTGCTGGTAGAGCCGGTGACGCGCCACGATCGCATCGCGCTCGGCGTAGGACGCCGGCGCTTCGCTGATTCGTGTGGTGTTCAGAAGCGGTGTGGGAGAGGGCTTGGCAGTCCCGTGCCAGGGTTGAGTCCGCCGGCGATCCAGTAGGCGATGGTGCGG
>JALRFZ010000588.1 GCA_023253615.1 Verrucomicrobiales bacterium
TCACCCAACAATCTCGCCATTCTCATGATAAAACACAATCGTTCAAGAAAATCCCCGCAACAAAAGCCGATCCAAAGAGCTCGGGAAACTCTCGATAACCCATCCTCGGAAGATCGCAAACAGGAACTTTCTGTAGACCTGTCCCATAACAGTCCCATAGCATATCAAGATCGCGATCACCTTGGTTTTCCCGGGGTGGCTTTAGCTCGGTCGACAATTCTGCCCTGAGCTCAGGGTTGGCGTCGTCCGGCTCGGAATGGCCGTTCTCAGTTCACGAAGATGCAGCAAGACCCGAAGGTTCCTCCCACTCGAAATAGTCGTCCTCGGCAATGTCGGGAATCCCCACGACGAGCACGCGCATCCGGCCTCTTGCGCCATGGACAACGCCGGGCGGGATGTGGACGAGGGAGCCTTTCGACACGGCATGCTCGACACCGTCGAGAACGACGCAGCCTTCGCCCTCAAGCACGTAGTAGAGCTCGGTGGAGCGTTTGTGATAATGCAGCTTCGCCCCGTCGATATCGACGGCGTGTGCCCAGGCCGCCGGGGACAGAGCCGCATCCTCATGACTGATGAGACGGTCGCGCCACCCGCAGGTGCTGCGCTCGCGCGCGGTGTGACCTTCGTGGCGGACGAGGAGCGGACCGGATTCGGGAGACTGCATGGCGGGACGAGCAAAGCAGAATCAGGTGCCGCACGTCAATCGCAACCCGTCCCAGGCCAGGTGGACGTTCGCCGGCAGGGTGGGCCCGAGGATGCGGTAATCGACCCGACAGGAGAAATGCGTCAACCAGGTGGTGCCTGCGGCCAGCTCTTGCGCCAGGGCGACGGCTTCTCCGGAGGAGAGATGCGTCCAGTGCGGCTCGGGCTGGAGTCCGTCGAGGATGAGCAGATCGATTCCGGCAAGCAGGCTCTTGCTTTCTTCATGCAGTTCCTTCGCATCGGGGATGTAGGCAAAGAGGCGCTCGCCTTCGCGGGAAAAAAGGAACCCAATAGTCTCCACCTTTCCATGAATGACGGGAAGAGGCGTCACCTCGAGATCGCCAACGCGGAAGGGCCCGCGAATCACGTGCGCGGCGGCCTTGAGATAGCCCCGGTAGCGGTTTTCCCCGTCAAAGACGTAAGTGAAAGCCGCGTGGAGCCGATCGAGACATTCCCGGGTGGCGTAAATCGCGATTTCCTCCTCCTCGCGCACGGTGAATCGGCGCAGGTCGTCGAAGCCCATGATGTGATCGCTGTGGGCATGGGTGAAAAGCACGGCATCGAGCTCGCGGATCCCGGCGCGGAGGCATTGCTGGCGGAAATCGGGACCTGTATCGACGATCAGCGAGACCTCCGGGGTGCGGACGTGGATGGAGGAGCGGAGCCGTTGGTTTTTCGGATCGTCGGAGGTGCAGACGGCGCAATCGCACCCGATCACCGGCACCCCGATCGAGGTGCCGGTGCCGAGGAAGGTGATTTCCACGAGGGTCTCCATTGCATGCCGGGGCGGTCTGTTCCATACTGCCACCGCTCTCCCCGCGCAATGCTCTCGGTTTTAAAAATCAAGAATCTCGCCCTCGTCGATGACCTCACCTGGGAGCTCGGCTCGGGCCTCATCGGCGTCACCGGTCAGACGGGCGCCGGCAAGTCGATGATCGTCGGCGCGCTGAAGCTGATCCTCGGCGAGCGGGCGAATCACGATCTCATCCGCACAGGCGAATCGCTCTGCTCCGTCGAAGCGGTCTTCGAACTCGATTCGAACCTCGATCTCGTCAACGCCCTCCTCGAGAGCGGTGGCCTCGAACCCTGCGAGGGAAATTCGCTGGTGGTAAAACGGGTCTTCGGCACGGGCAACAAGCAATTCGTCAATTGCTCGCCCTGCACCCTCTCGCTCCTGAAATCTCTTGGTGGATTGCTCGTCGATCTGCATGGTCCGCACGAGCATCAGTCGCTCCTCTCGCAGGACCGCCAGCTCGCCATGCTCGATGCTTACGCCCACGCCACGACCGAGCGACGCGCTTACCGCAACGCCTATGAAACCTGGACCACGGCGAAGCACGAATTCGACGACTTCCGCAACCAGCGCCTCGTCAGTGATCAGGAGATCGAACTGCTCCGTTTCCAGGTCGAGGAAATCGCCGCGGCCGAGCTCGATCCCGGCGAAGTCGCCGAGCTGGAGCAACGTTACCGCCAATCGCAGAACGGCTCGCGTCTCGTGGAGAATGCGAATCAGGCGGTCGATCTCCTGAGCGCCGCGTCGGCGAATCTCGGGAATGCCCAGCGCTGCCTGCGCGAGCTGGAACGCTTCGATCCCTCGGTGACCGAGCGCCTTGCCGGCTTTGAATCGGCCCGCGTCGAGATCGAGGAGCTCGAGGGCACGCTGCGCGACTACGCCGAAGATCTCGAGATCGATCCCGCGGAGGCCGCGCGCATCGAGCGCCGCATCGACGAGATTGAATTGCTGAAGCGGAAGTACGGCCAGAGTGTCGAGGAGGTCCTCGCCTATGAGGCCCGCGCCCGGCGCCGCCTCGCGACCGTCGATGGCCGCGAAGCCGAGCTGCTCCGCCTCTCCGCCGCCGTCGAGAGCGCCGCCAAGGCCGTGGCCAAGGCAGGCAAGACCCTTTCCGCCAAACGCGCCAAAGCCGCCCCCGCCCTCGCGAAAGAGATTGCCTCGCACCTGAAGGATCTCGGTTTCCATCGCTCGAGCTTCGAGATCGCGGTGGAAACGCTCGCCGAACCGGGACCGCGAGGGCTCGAGGCGATCGATTTTCTCTTCGGCCCGAATCCGGGAGAGCCCATGAAGCCGCTGCGCGTCATTGCCTCGAGCGGGGAAATGTCACGCGTCATGCTCGCGGTGAAGAGCGCCCTGGCCGATCAGGATCGCATCCCGCTGATGGTTTTCGACGAGATCGATGCCAATGTCGGCGGTGAGATCGCCGGAGCTGTCGGCCGCAAGATGGCCTTCCTCGGCGACCGTCACCAGGTCGTCGCGATCACCCACATGCCGCAAGTCGCCGCTCTCGCCCACCGGCATTTCCTCGTGACGAAAGAAGTCGAAAACGACACGACGAATTCCCGTCTCGAAGCGGTCGCCGGGCAGGCCCGCGTCAACGAACTCGCCCGGATGCTCGGCGGGGTCGGCCCCGAGACCCTCGCGCTCGCGGAGAAGATGCTGGGCGGAGCGAAGCGTTGAAGATCCCGCCGGCACGCACTACCCTCAATTGTCGTAGATCGTGATCCGGCCTCGGGATTCTCCGTTCCGGTCGAAGGCGGCGCCTTCCTCCATTTTCAGGATCGCATCGACGTGTTTCTCCAGCGTCTGGGGAACGGCGTTTTCGAAGATCACCTTTCCGTTGGCGTTGCGGATCCGCAGCACATATCCGGCATAAGAAGAGCCCCAGTAGGCGGGCGGACGATCATCAAAGCGGTAGTGGAGACGTTTCCCCTGCCATTCGAAGGTCTTTCCCGGAGCCGCCGCGACCTCGAAGGCGTTTTTCTGCATGATGCCGTATCGGCCCCGGGTCTCGGCGTCCTCGCCGATCGCGACGAGTTCCGCCTTCGCCCCCTGCAGGTCGAAATGGATTTCCTCATTGAGCAGCTTCACCGAAAACTGGAAGGACCCGGTGCGGTTGTCGAAGGAATCCGACTTGTCGCTGCGGTCTGATTTTCCGGAGTTCACCTCCACCCGCATTTTCGGAATGTGATTCTCGAGATCCTTCTTCTTCCACTCGGCGATGAACTCCTGATCGGACTGGGAGAGCCGCGCGACCGGCACGGTGAACTCCCGGCCGTTCATCGAGAGCACGACCTGGTCGCCCTTCACGGCGGCAACCTCCGCGGTGATCGACTTGCCGTCCGTGGATTTGAACTCCCTCGGAGCGGGGGAGACGGGGAGCGCGCAGAGCCATCCCAGCGCCAGCGGCAGGACCCACGGATTCTTCAAACCTTCGCGGAAAGATCCCGGTTTCATCGGCGCGGTCGCGGTCATGGAAACGAATTTGCGCATCCGGTATGAATTCCGTCAAGAACTTTCGGCTCCGCAGGCGGTGACGGAGGTGACATTTCCGCAACTCCGGCCCGCCCCCCCCCTCAGGCCTTCCGCACCGCCTGGACCACGATGTTGACCTGGGCACGGCCGCGGAACTCGTTGCGATCGATCATGAAGGCGATGTCCCACGGTGGCTTCGGCAGGTCGACATCGGCTCCGTTGAAATAGATCGCATCGTGCAGGACACCATCCTGCTCGAAGCGGAATTTGAGATGTTTCTCCTTGATCAACCGCGGCTCCGCGGCGAGACGGACGCCCGTTGACATGAAAAGCGGCTGCGGATTGTTGGAGCCGAAGGGACGGAGCAACTCGTAGCTGTCGAGCAGGTCGAGGCTGATCTCGGAAAAGCGGATTCCGGTATCGATATGCAGTTTCGGCACGAGCGTGTCGGCATCGGCCTGCTCCACGACACTGCGGATGAGCGCCTCGCGGAAGGCTTCGAGATTCTCCTCGCGCACGCTCACGCCGGCGGCCATCTCGTGCCCCCCGCCCGCGGCGATGAGATCGCGGCAGGAGTCGAGCGCGGCCACGAGGGAGATCCCCGGGATGCTCCGTCCGCTGCCCTTTCCGAGTCCGCTCTCGTCGATGCCGATGACGAAGGTGGGGCGGTGATATTGCTTCGAAATGCGCGAGGCCACGATGCCGACCACGCCGGGGTGCCAGCCGCGCGAGCCCACGACGATGGCATGGCTGCGGAGCAAGGCGGGAAGGGCGTGGATCATGCGCTCGGCGTCCTCGCGCGTGGCGAGCTCGAGCTCCTGCCGCTCGCGGTTCTGGCGGTCGAGCGACTCGGCGAGGAGGCGGGCCCCGGCGGGATCCTGACAAAGCAATAAATCCAACGACGCCACCGCCGTGTCGAGACGGCCCGAGGCGTTGAGACGCGGTCCGAGCTTGAAGCCGACATCGTGGGTGCGGATCGGGCTCGTCACACCGGCGACGCTTTTCAGGGCGACCAGGCCGGGATGGATGGTGCGCTCGAGTTGGGCGAGCCCGCGGCGGGCGAAAAGGCGGTTCTCCGCCTCGAGCGGCACGATGTCGGCGATGGTGCCGAGCGCGACGATGTCGAGGTATTCCTTCAGATCGAATCCGGGCAGCGGCCTAGCCCGGAGAAGGGCGTGCGCGATCTTGAAGACCACCCCAGCGGTGCAGAGGTAGTGGAAATCGTCGCCGAGCTTCGGATTGACGAGGGCGACACAGTCCGCGACGCCGTCCGGCGAGGGCTCGTGGTGGTCGAGGATGATGAGGTCGATCCCTTTCTCCTTCAGCAGCCGCGCCTCCTCGCGCGAGTTCGTGCCGCAGTCGGCGGCGATGAGGAGATCGGGGAGCCTGCCCCCGAGGCAGTTTTCGATGCCCTTCACGCTGAGACCGTAGCCTTCCTCGAGACGGGTCGGCAAAAACGGTCTCGGCTCGAGCCCGTAGGCGCGCAGCACCGAGCAAAGCAGGCTCAGTGAACTGACCCCGTCGACGTCGTAGTCGCCGTAGAGGACGACGGACTCGCCGCCATCGATCGCGCCCAGGATACGCCGCACCGCGGCATCGACTCCCGGAAGGGAGAAGGGGTCGCTGAGATCTTTCAGCCGCGGATGGAGGAACTGCTCGATCCGCTCGCGCTCGGTGTATCCACGCTGCAGGGCCAGCGAGACGACGACGGGCGCGAGCCCGAAGGCGCCCGCATATTCGCGGACGAGAGCGGGATCCGGGGGCGGCGCGACCACCCATCTGGGTTTCGATGGCATCGCGGCACCTTAGAGAGATCGGCCCCGCTGTAAAGACTGCCGTGCCCCCGGCCGAAAACTTCTCCCATGGACCGCACGCGGCCTCAGCGCCGCTCGTCGGCCATCCGCTGCGCGAGCATGGAGAGCTCCGCCGCCTTGAAGATGAGCTCCTGCGTCATGGCCCGCTCGGTGCCTTCGAGGAGGTCGAGGATCATGTCGCCGAAGAAGGGGAATCCGGTCGTGCCGTCGCAGTCGATCTCGCGCTCTTCGTCCCCGTCGACGAGGAAGAGCTTGTTGCCCGGCTCCTGGCGGGCGAGGGCGATGTATTTGCGGATCTCCATGGTGCCTTTCGTGCCCACGACAAAGACGCGGCCGTCGCCCCAGACGCGGAGGCCGTCGGGGGTGAGCCAGTCGATGCGGCAATAGCAGGAGGCACCCGTGTCCATCGTCAGCGAGGCTTCGCCGAAATCCTCGAGACCCGGTTTGTCGGGGGCGGTGAAATTCGCGACGCGGGCGAAATTCACGACCCCGTCTTTCGCTCCGGTGAAGGCGAGGAATTGCTCGAACTGGTGCGAGCCGATGTCGGTGAGGATGCCGCCGTATTTCGCCTTTTCGAAAAACCAATCGGGACGCGCCGCTTTCGACATGCGGTGCGGGGCGAGATTGATCACCTGCAGGACGTCGCCGATGGCGCCGCCGCGGATCAGTTCGGTCGCTTTCATCGACGATTCATTGTGAAGGCGCTCGCTGTAGTAGACCATGTAGCGTTTTCCCGTTCCGGCGACGGCGCGGCGGGCGTCCGCGAGCTGCTCCAGCGTGGTGAAGGGCGACTTGTCGGTGAAATAATGTTTGCCCGCTTCGAGGACCCGCACGCCGAGGGGGCCGCGGTCGCAGGGCACGTTGGCCGAGGCCACGCAGATCGTCTCATCATCTTCGAGGATCGTCTCGATCGAAGCGGCGCGTTTTGCCTGCGGGTACCGGGCCAGGAAATCATCGAGCTTCTTCGGATCGGGGTCGTGGACATATTTCAGCGTGCCGCCCGCATCGAGGAGGCCGTTCGTCTGGCCGAAGATGTGCCCGTGATCGAGGCCGGTCACGGAGAAGACGAAATCGCCCGGCCCCACCACGGGCGGGAGGGTTTTCGAAGAGGGCGCGTAGTCGTATCCGGTTTTTCCCATGGCGGAATGTGCCGGCGATCCGATCGTGCGCAAGCGCGTCCGCTCGACATCGCACGGCTCCTCGCGGAGATTGCCGCATGGATACGATGACCTTCCTCTCGGCCACCCTTCTCCTCCTGCTGATCATCGATCCCTTCGGCAACCTCGTCACGATCAACGCCCTCCTCCGCGACCTGACGATGGCGGAACGGCAGCGCGTCATCCTCCGCGAATGCCTCGTCGCCTTCGGCATCCTCGTGCTCTTTCTTTTCGCGGGAAACTCCATCCTCTCGACCCTCGGCCTCCGGCCCGCCACGCTCAGCATCTCGGGCGGCATCGTCCTGTTCCTCATCGCCCTCGGCATGGTCTTCCCGACCCGGGCACGGCATTTCGGCGAAGTCGGGGAAAAGCCCCTCGTCGTCCCCATCGCCGTGCCCCTCATCGCCGGACCGAGCACCCTCGCGATGCTGCTGCTGATGGCGGCCCGAGAGCCCGCGGCGCTCGGCAAATGGTTCGGAGCCCTCTCCACCTCTCTCGGCGTCTCGACGCTCGTACTCTGGCTCTCGCCGCTCTTCTACGAGAAGCTCGGACACGCCGCCACATCGACGATCGAGCGCCTCGTCGGGATGCTGTTGATCATGGTCTCCGTCCAGATGTTCCTCGACGGGGTCGGGGAGTATCTGGCGGCAGGAGTCAATTGATGCCAAATCGCAACCTGTGGGCGGCAAGAAAATCCGCAGCCGGCGCGATGGCGTCGTGAGGTAGATTAAGCGTTTTGTCCTCCAGATCGAAAAACTCCCTATTTAAAAGCGCGTCGATCGGCGCCGATCGCAGACGATGAGAGACGCGCAGCCGAAGATTATCGTCGAACCCGATGAAGCCCGAGTCGAAGGCGGAGTCGTGGAGTCGGTTCAGGCAAATCCCATTTCTGACGTTGAGTCGTTCGGATTCGTGGCCCGACCACGGCAGAATGTGAGAGGCCACGAGAAGCTCTCTGACGCCGAAGCCCGTAAGCCCGCATTGATTCGAATAATTATTCAAAACGATTTCCCGGAAGAAGTCCTGTCCCCGTCGCCGCCTCACGAATGCTTCGGTTTCCGTCACTGCAGGAGGATTCAGACGCCTGCGTCGAATCCCCTCTCCTGGAATAACCTCCGTTGTCTCTTCGGAGTCTTCCGTGAAAAGCGCGTCGAAGAGAGTCTGGCTTTGCGGGACCATCTCAGCGGGGTTCGCTCGAAATTCCTCCCAGACATCCCGATCAAGCCGGCTCGCTCCCGGCAGACCGCCGACTCCGCGCAGGCGATGGGAAGGGTCGAACGAGGCAAAATTTCCTATCTTCATTGAGATACTTCCCGGGGTGCGTCCGAGCTTTTCGGCAAGCTCGATCACGACGGGTTGGCGGGAACTCACCTTGCCGAAAGGGATCTTGAAATACAAATTCAGGACAATCAGAAGTTCGTCGCGGGTCCAGCGCATGGCGGTAGTATAGGCAAGCAGGAAGTTCCACAACTCGACTTTCCCATGGAAATCACCCCCGAACAAATCGCCCGTGTCGCGAAAGACATGGGCGTCTCCGCCGAGGAACTCGCCCGCTTCGTCTCCCTCGGCGGAAAACGGATCTTCGCCGCCGGCGAATATCTTTTCCACCAGTCGGCTCCCCGCCGCTTTTTCGGCCTCGTCCTGCGGGGGAGGATCCATCTCCAGCGCGGGCTGGCCGGGCGCAACGTCACGATCGCCTGCCTCACCGAGGGGGCCATGATCGGAGAGACCCTCTTCGTCGACGAGCTCGCCCACAGTGTCACCGGCATCGCCCTCGAGGAGACCGAGATCTGGGCGGTCGACAAGGAAGCGGTCGAGCAATTCCGCATCGGGAAGCCGGAGATCTTTTACCGGATGGTCGCCCGCGCCGCCCGCCGCCTCAGCCTGCGGCTGCGAGAGACAACCGAAATGTTGATGCGCTCGGGGCTGGAGCGGGCGCCCGTCACCGGCTTCCGGCTCGAACATGATTCGCTCGGCGAACGCGAAGTCTCGAACGCCCACTGCTACGGCATCCAGACGATGCGGGCGGTGGAGAATTTCCCCTTCTCCGGGATCCGGCTCTCGCACTTCCAGCATCTCGTCAACGCCTTCGCCCACGTCAAGAAAGCCGCCGCCGAGGCGAATGCGGAACTCGGCGTGCTCGATCCCGGCATCGCCACCGCGATCGGCCATGCCTGCGACCGCATCCTCGCCGGAGAGCGGCACGAAGACTTCGTCGTCGACATGGTCCAGGGCGGGGCGGGCACCTCGTCGAACATGAATGCGAACGAGGTCATCGCGAATCTCGCCCTCGAGATCCTCGGTCGTGAAAAGGGCGACTACGCCTTTTGCCATCCGAACGACCACGTCAATTGCTCGCAATCGACCAACGACGTCTACCCCACCGCGGTGAAACTCGCCGTCGTCTCCGCGACCCACGAGACCGTCTCCGCCCTCGGGGTGCTGCGCAAGGCCTTCCAGGCGAAAGCCGCCGAATTCGCCGATGTCATCAAGATGGGACGCACCGAAAACCAGGATGCCGTGCCCATGACGCTCGGGCAGGAGTTCACCGCCTACGCGACCATGCTCAACGACGGCATCCGCCGTCTCGGTCGCGTCGCCGAGGATCTCCTCGTCGTGAACATGGGTGCCACCGCCATCGGCACCGGTCTCAACAGCCCGCGCGGCTATGCCGAGCTCTGCACCGCCAAACTCGCGACGATCAGCGGACACCCCGTCACCCTCGCCCAGGATCTCGTCGAGGCGACCCAGGATGCGGCCGACTTCGCGATGATGAGCAGCGCCCTGAAGGTCACCGCGATCCAGCTTTCCAAGATCTGCAACGACCTGCGCTGGGCCTCTTCGGGACCACGCTGCGGACTGAACGAGATCAACCTGCCGCCGCTCCAGCCCGGCTCGTCCATCATGCCCGGCAAGGTGAATCCCGTGCTGCCCGAGGTCGTGAACCAGATCTGCTACCAGATCATCGGTTCGGACACGACCGTCTCCCTCGCCGCCGAGGCGAGCGAGTTCGAGCTGAACATGGCCGAGCCTATCATCGCCCACAATCTCCTCGGCAGCCTCATGCTCCTGAAAAACGCCGCCATCGTCCTGACGACCCGCTGCATCAACGGCATCACCGCGAACCGCGAACGCTGCGCGGACTATGTGAAGAACTCCATCGGCATCGTCACCGCGCTGAATCCCGTGCTGGGTTACGAACGCTCCGCCTCCATCGCAAAGGAGGCGCTGAAAAGCGGACGCGGCGTCTACGAACTCGTCCTCGAAAAGGGCTGGCTTTCCCAGTCCCAGCTCGACGATCTCCTCAGTCCGGAAAAGATGGCGAATCCCCTCCTGCCCGACCCGGAATCGTGAATCCGCCCTACGGAAGCGCGTCCCTCCGGCGCACTTGCCAGATCCCCCACGATCCGGTGTGATGATGGGATGAACCGCGGACCTCTCCCCATCGTCCTGTTTTCGTGTCTCCTCGTTTCCGGTCTCGCCGCCGACGAAACAGGATCTCCCGCGAAGAGCCATCAATCGCTCGCGTGGGCTCCGGACGCATCGGGACAACCCATGCCACTCAAGACACTCGAAGATTGGGAACGACGCCGCGCCGCCATCATCGCGGGATTCGAGGAAGCGGCGGGGAAACTGCCCTCACGGGAAAACCTGCCCGACCTCGATGTGCAGGTGAGCGAGCGGATCGAGACCGATCAATACGTCCGCGAGACGATCACCTTTGCCTCCGAAAAGGGCGACCGCACACCCGCCTACCTGTATCTGCCCAAAGACCTCAAGCCCGGCGAAAAGCGCGCCGGCGTCGTCGCCTTGCATCCCACCGGAGCCCTCGGCAAAGGCATCGTCGATGGCAAGGGCGAGCGACCCAACCGCGCCTACGCCCGCGAACTCGCCGAGCGCGGTCATGTCGTCATCGCGCCCGATTACCTCTCCTTCGGCGATTACAAGGACTACGACTTCGCCGCCGACCGCTACGAATCCGGCACGATGAAGGGCATCTGGAACCACATGCGTTGCGTGGATCTGTTGGTCTCGCGTGCCGAGGTCGATCCGGCGAAGATCGCCTCGATCGGACACTCCCTCGGCGGGCACAACGCGATCTTCCACGGCGTCTTCGACCGGCGCGTGAAGGTGGTCGTCTCGAGCTGCGGCTGGACGCCCCTGCACGACTACTACGGCGGCGACCTCAAGGGCTGGACGAGCGACCGCTACATCCCCTCGATCCGCGACCGCTACGAACTCGATCCTGACAAAGTGCCCTTCGACTATTACGAGCTCATCGCCGCCCTCGCCCCCGCCGCCTTCTTCTCGAATTCGCCCCTGCGCGACAGCAATTTCGACTGGCGTGGCGTCGAGAAAGTCGCGCCGCAGGCCCGGAGGATCTACGAGCTGCACGGCGTGCCGACGAAGCTCCGCATCGCCTTTCCCGACGACGAACACGACTTCCCCACGATCGAACGGGAGGAGTCGTATCGCTTCATCGAGCGTTGGCTGGCCGAGTGACCGCGCCGGGCGAAGAGGGTCGGATGCACGGGGAAACCCTGTTGGATCCGCCGCGGCGGCGATTGACATGCCGCCCGGGTTGCCGTATGCGGTTTCGCATGAATCCGATCCGGACGCGCGCCCTCCTGCTCCTCTTCATCGCCGGCCTCGCACCGGGATTCAGCCCGCGGCCGGCGGTCTCCGGCGAGGCCTTTTTCTCGGCCGATGGCAAAACCGTGACGATGGCCCTGACCCGCGGCACTTCCGGCCTCGTGCGGGTCGATCTCGCCACCGGTGCGACCACCTCCGCGCCGATGCCGGCGGAGCTGCGTGAGGAATACATCGACAGCGTCGCGCGCGGGGCCGAGGGCGAGGCGCTCTTCCTCGCCAAAGAGGCGGTGTGGGTCTGGACTCCGGAGACCGATGGCAAAGTGCGGCGCGTGTGCCCGACGGCACCGGTGACCGGAGCGACGGATCTGTTTGTCGTGACGACCCCGGGCACGCCGTTGACCGACGCCCTTTTCGTCAGCGGCACCACCACTGACGACGCGACCGGCATGCCCGTCTTCCACGGCCGTCTTCCCGGAGGGGAAGCCTTTTCACCGATTTTCTGCCGCCGCGTCTCGGGGGCCTCGGGCGGTGCCTACACCGCGGACGGACGATTCTTTTTCATCAGTGAAGGCGATCTCCGGGAGGGCGGCATCCTGCCGGAGGAGGATCCGGAGATCCATCGTCTCGGCGTACTCGTCGGCGCGCGCGTCGCCCCCTCGGAGTGCTGAACACGGACGAGGGGAACAGCGGCGGTCTCTGGGCGACGACCCTCGCTCCGGCGGGTCCGTGGATCTACGTCCACCTGCGCGGCCGCCACCTCTCCACGATCCTGCGCACCCCGGTGCCGGCGAAAACCCTCTACGGTCCCGCGACGGAGGATTTTCCGACGGTGCGCGACCAGCTCGAGACCATGCGCGACGCGCTCGCGGGCACGGAGATCGTCGCGGACGATCTCGGCGATATCCGCGGTTTCTGTGCGACGGAGGTCGATGGGGTGCCGCGGGTCTTTTATTGCGCCGAAGGCGGCGGCGAGGGCGAAGGCACGGCGATGTTGCTCCTTGAAGGCGACGCCGCTCCCCGCGTCATCGGATCTCTGCCGCGGGATTGAGAAGGGGTCGGAGGGCAATGGCTGACCCCACGTTTTTCCCAGACGCCTCGGTTCACTTGCCCTTGCCGAGCAGCGCGGCACGCGCGGCGGCGGTGTTGGCGGCGGTGACGATGGCCTCGGCCTTCCGTGCTCCTTTCGCCCGCGGGTTGAAGGTGACCTTCACGGTGGCCGATCCACCCGCCGCGAGCGCCGCGGGAGGACGGGTCGACTTGAAATCCCGCGCGGCCTTGCCCGAGATCGCGAGGCTCAATCCCGTCGCCTCGGCGTTGCCCGTGTTTGTGATCCGCAGGGTCCGCGGACGGCTACTGCGGCCGACCAACGTCGCGGGGAAACGACCGGGGCCGCTCAGAGCCAGCCTCGGAGCCGGAGCCGGCTTCGTGATGACCCGGTAGGTGACATCGAAGGCCTGACCGGCGACCTCATACGTGCCGGGAACAAAATTCGAGAAGGGAATCGTGCTGCTCACCCCCGTGCCGCTGCCGGTGACGTTGGTGCCCTGGGGAAACGTGCCACTGGAAAAGGAGCCCATCCACCAAAACGATTGTGAATCGAAATAGACGTTGGTGACGGGACGGTCATTCCCCGCGGCGCTCAGTGTCAGACCTGCAGGCAAGGGATAATTGGTGTAGGACGAAAGCGTATGCGGTGGGCTCAATGCGATCGGGTCATAACCCGTGTTGTCAAATCCGCCCTCCTCCCGCAAGGGCGCGGACCCGGAGAGGCTGAAGCGGACTTCTCCGCCATCGAGTTCTTCGACCGTGACAGTCAGGTCGCCGGCCGGGAATTGGGCGAATAGCTGGCCGCTGAATCCCTGGAAAAGAGCGAGGATCGCCGCAATCGAAAAGACCGCGGCAAGCGGACGTCGTGTCAGTCGGGGGTTCTTCATGGTGGGAGGAAAGGTGCCGACAAACCACGGGGCGACGCACCGTCACCACCACGCTCTCATCCATGGCCGTCCTCCGCTCCGCGGATCCTGCCAATTCACGCGCGTCCCGTGAGGGGCGCCCCTCCGCGAAGCCTCAACCCGCCGCCATGCCGCACCGCTCGAGCAGGGCATTCAGCTCGGGATCGCGGCCCATGAAATCGCGGAAGAGCTCGCCGGCTTCGGCGGAGTTGCCGCGGCTGAGGATCTTGTCGCGGAATTCGTGTCCGACCTCGGGGCTGATGACGCCCGCACCGGCGAAGCGGGTGAAGGCGTCGGCATCGAGCACCTCGGCCCACTTGTAGGAGTAGTAGCCGGCCGCGTATCCCGTCGCGCTGGCGACGAGGTGGGTGAAACGCCGCGCCATCGTCGGGGGATGGATCGCCAGCGGCATGAGGTAACCGTCGAGGATCTCGCGGACGACGCGGTCGAGATCGCCGTCTTCGGGCTTTTCAAAGTGCTTGATGTGCAGGTCGAGATCCATCTTCCCGAAGGCGAGCTGCCGCATCTGGGCCATGGCCGACTGGAAATTCCGCGCTCCGAGCATCTTCTGGAAGAGGGCCTCGGGGATGGGCGCGCCGGTCTCGTAATGTTTTGCGAAGAAATCGAGGCTGACGCGTGACCAACAGAAGTTCTCCATGATCTGCGAAGGCAGCTCCACGAAATCCCACACGACTTTCACGCCGTTGAGTGATTTGATCCCGACCTCGCCGAGGAGGTGGTGCAACAAATGGCCGAACTCATGGAAAACGGTCTCCACCTCGCGGTGCGTGAGCAGGGCCGGTTTGTCCTTGGACGAGGGAGTGAGGTTGCCACAAATGAGTCCGAGATGCGGCTCGCGCGGTTTTTCCTCGATGGGCGGCAGTCCGGTACGCAGGTAATTCATCCAGGCCCCGCCGCGTTTGTCCTCGCGCGGATGCCAGTCGGCGTAGAAGGAGCCGAGGAGATCGCCGCTGCGCGCGTCATGCAGGTCGTAGAAGCGCACTTCGGGATGCCAGACCTCGACCCCGTCGCCCGCAGGCGTCTCGCCCGGCGTGGCGTAGGCGGTCTGCCGTTCGGTGATCTTGAAGCCGAAGACCTGCTCGGTGAGACGGAACATGCCCTCGATGACCTGGCCGATCGCGAAGTAGGGACGCACCTCCTCCTCGTCGAAATCATAGTTCTCCTTGCGCAGTTTTTCCGACCAGTAGGCCACGTCCCAGGGCTGGAAGAGACCGTCCCAATCCGGCTCGTGGCGGCGGCGGAAATTCGTGAGCTCGTCGATGTCGCGGGCGAAGTAGGGCTTCGTGCGCTCGGCGAGATCCTCGACGAACTTCAGCGCGGATTCGCCGCTGCCGGCCATGCGCTCCTCGAGGACCTGGTCGGCGAAATGGGCGTGCCCGAGCAGCTCGGCCCGCTCGTGGCGCAGCGCGAGGATCTGCCAGATCAGCCCGGTGTTGTCGAAGGCTCCCGAGCTGCCCACGGTGATGCTGCCGCGCCAGACTTCCTCGCGCAAGCCCGCGTCGTCGGCGTATTCGAGCACGGGAAAGTAGACCGGAGCCTTCAAGGTGATGCGGTAGACGGGCGACTCGTCGCTGCCGAGCCCCTTCGCCGCCGCCTCCGCGCGCAGCACGCCGCGCGCCGTCTCCGGCAGGCCGGCGAGACGCGAGTCGTCTTCGAGGACGAGTTCCCAGGCGTTCGTCGAGTCGAGCACGTTCTCGGAGAATTTCTGGGTGATGCGGGCGAGCTCGGATTGCACCTCCTCGAGCCGCTTTTTCTCCTCCGCGGGCCGGTCGGCCCCGCTGCTGACGAACTCGCGCACCGTCTCGTCGAGGAAGCGTTTCCGGATGCCGGTCAGGGTCGCGGCCTCGCGGGATTCCGAATAGGCCTTGATCCGTTTCCAGAGGCCGTCGTTCAGCGGGATGCGCGAGAAAAACTGCGTCACTTCCGGCAGCACCGCGTTGTGGGCGGCGCGGAGCGCGTCGCAGTTGCGGACGGAATCGAGATGACCGACCCGGCCCCAGGCCATCGAGAGATCCTCGGTGGCGCGCTCGAGCTCGAGCAGGGTGTTTTCAAAGGTCAGCTCCGCCGGATCAAATTCGCCGGAAAGGGCGTCGATGCGCTCCTGCGAGCGGCGCAGCGCCTCGCGGATGTCGGGCTCGATCGCCGAGGGGACGAGGCGCGACCAGCGCAGGTGGAAATCGTGTTCGAGGAAGGGGTGGACCGATTCAGACATGCCCGACTGTAAATCGGGCCGCGGCCGCGTAAAGGACGCGTCGACGTTTCGGGCGCGATTTCCTCAACGCGCCACCCCGGCGGCGGCGGGAAGCGCGAGCGGACGACGGAAGACCGCATGGACGATCCCGGCGAGGGCGCACCAGATCGTGTCGGCGATGAGGGAATTCTTCAGGAAGACCCACGCCGGCGGTGAATACTCGGGCAATCCGGTGGTCTGGCTCTGCCACCATCCGGCGAGGGATTTCTCGTATCCCGGCCAGGTCAGCCAGGTCGAGGTGTTCGCCACCAGGTAGAAGAGCACGGCGCAGAGCAGGGTGCCGCACCACATCATCGGCCAGATTTTCATCGATCGCGCCGCCCGGGATCCGGCGAGGGCGACCACGGCGTAAAACACCGCCGACATCACGGTGTAGCCCGCGATCCCTTCGGCGGGATTCCTCAGGCCCAGCAGCAGGTCGCCGGTGACGAGGATCACGACGGGCACCCACCAGAAACGGACCCCGAGCAGCATCGAGCCGCCGAAGGCCATCGCCATGAGCGGGGCGGTGTTCCACGGCAGGTCGAAAACCGGCACGGCGAGCCGGTAGCCCGCACCCAGGAGGAGCAGGGCGAGGATCCAAACGAAAGAGAGCGTCCCTCTCGATTCTGGACGGGATGAAATCACGGGCGGGGTCCGGTTACCGGCTCAGGCGAGGGAGGTCAGCTTCTGGATGATCGCATCCTTCATCATGATGCCGGTCTTGGTTTCCTTCACCTCGCCACCCTTCATGAAAATGAGGGTGGGCACCGCGCGGATGCCGAATTTCATCGCGAGATCGCGGTTCGCCATCACATCGACCTTGGTCACCTTGGCCTGATCGCCGATCTCGGCGGCGACTTCGTCGAGCACGGGCGAGAGCATCTTGCAGGGACCGCAATGCTCGGACCAGAAATCGATCACGACCGGCACGCTCGATTGCTCGGCTTCGCTGGCAAAGTTTTCACCGGTAAGATTGACGATGGAAGGGTGGGCCATAATGAGGTTCGGGGCGGAATGAAGGGATGGGTGGTGGGGATTGCCCGGAGTTGTCGATCCAGGGAAAAGCGTGGCACCCTATTTCAACCCTCGCGTCTTTCAAGGCGAAGGAGATGTCCGGACAAGCAAAAACGGCCGGAAGCGATGTCCCGGACGCTTTGCGAAAGAGATGAGTCCCGGGGAGGGTGGGAACCTCAGCTCCCGGCGCCCATTTTCGTGACCAGCTCGATGGCCAGCACGGCAAGGGCAAGGATGAGAACGATGATGGCGAAGGGCATGAGTCCGGATTCTTCGTATTCTTCCTCCCATTCTTCCTCCACCTCCTCGGCGGTGGACTGGATGTTGGGAGACTTGGGGATGGATTTCGTTGGCGCACCGGGGCTGCCCATGGGCTGGGTCTGGCCCATTTTGACGGTGGCCTGCGGAAGGGGTTTCGCACCGCCGGGCTGCAGCGGCGTGGTGACCTTGCCGACCGGGCCGGGGCCGGCACTGCCGGGGGCCTTGGCCAGCGGGATGGTCTTCGCACCGACCGGGGAAGCGGCGGCCGGGACGGCGGCCACGGGTGCGGCGGGCGCGCCCGCCCCGGGGGCGGTGGGCACGGGCCGGGTCGGACCGAGCGGATCGGGACCCTTGGCCAAAGGAATCGTCTTCGCACCCGAAGGGGCGGGCGGTGCCACCGGAGGACCGGCCGGCGGGGCGGGGGCGCCCGGAGCCACGGCACGCGGCGCCGACGGCGGCACCGGAATCCCGGGCGCGGTCGGAGCCATCGGGCGCGGCGCCGAAGGCGGCGCGGCGATCCCCGCGGGAGCTGGGATCGAGGGAGCCGAAGGTGCGGGCACGGCGGCGGCAGCGAGCGGACCGGTCGGTGGGATCGCCGACACCGGAGACGTCGTCGGACCACCCGACGGGATCGGAGCCGTGGAGCCCTTCGGAGCGACCGGGCCGGAATCTTCTGTCTGTGCCCGCAGACTGATGCGGACCGTCTCCTTCTTCAAGGGCACCGTGGAGGTGCTGACAGACGGCTTGGGCTGATCTTGATCACTCATACATCGAAAGAATAACTTTTAAAAAGTTCCGAGCTTGATTAAGGACTCGGAAGACACTCGATGTCAAACGCATAATCAAATCCGATCCGCGAATCCAGCTTTTTCGCGAATTTGTTTTCCAAACGGCCTGATCTTCCGAAATTTATGACCTTTCCCGACTCGCCCGCCGACCTGTTGAGGGAACTCATCCGCATCCCCAGCGTCAATCCCGACAGTGCCCCGGACCAAGGGGCGACGGGGGAGGCGGCGTGCGCCGTCCACGTGGGGGAGTTGCTCGGGCTCCTCGGTGCCGAAGTCACCTTCGAGGAAGTGCTGCCGGGCCGGCCAAACGTGATCGGGCGCTTTCCCGGTGGCGGGGAAAAGCCGGGCCTCCTTTTCGCCCCCCACCTCGATACCGTCAGCGTCGCCGGCATGACGATCGATCCCTACGGCGGCGGGATCGCGGAGGGCCGGATCCACGGTCGCGGTGCCTCCGACACGAAGGGCACGATGGCCGCGATGCTCTGGGCTTTGCACGAAAGGCGCGACGAGATCGCTTCGCTCGAGGCGCGGATCGCCTTCGTCGGATTGATGGGCGAAGAGGCCGGACAGCCCGGCTCGAAACATTTCGCCCGGCATCACGGCAGCGAGTTTTCCTTCGCCGTCGTCGGCGAACCGACTTCTCTCGAGGTCGTCCATGCCCACAAGGGATGTCTCTGGCACCGGCTCTCGACCCGCGGCATCTCTTGCCACGGCTCGACGCCGGAACGCGGCGAAAATGCGATCCGCAAGCTGCTCCCGGTGCTCGAGGCCCTCCTCGCCCATCTCGAGGAATGCCTGCCCGAATACGCCAACCCCGTCCTCGGCAATCCCACCGTCAGCCTCGGCACGATCCAGGGCGGCAGCAGCCCGAACATCGTCCCCGCGGCCTGCGAAGCCTTTCTGGACATCCGCGAAACCCCCGCCCTGCACGCCGCCGGGGGGAGCGGCGGCCTCATCCGGCGATTCCTCGAAGAGCGCGGCTGGTCCGACCTCGTCACGGTGGAATCGCGTGGAGACTCCAAACCCCTCCTCACCGATCCGGCGACCGATGGCGTGCAGCGCCTCCTCTCGATCGGATCGCGCTTGACCACCGCGCCCTGGTATTGCGATGCGGGACGCCTCGCCGAGGGCGGGATCGCCGCGGTCGCGGTCGGTCCCGGCAGCATCGCGCAGGCCCACACGAAGGATGAATACCTCGCCGTCGCCGACCTCGAAGCGGGCTGCGATTTCTACGGCCGCTTCCTCGACACCTACCGTCCGTGAAGCGGGCCGCGGCCTCCTGCCCCAAAAGAAAAGCCGCCCGGAGGCGGCTTTTCGGAAAATCGATCGCTGATCGTTGCGTGGTGGATCACCAGCTGAGTCCGCGGGTGTAGCCCGTCGTCGTCAGGTAACCGATCTGCGGCGGGAATTCCTCGTAACCGTGGGTCGGGAGGTAATTGATGCTCGGCATCGCCGGGCGGTAGCTGTCCTTGTAGAGCGGGCGCTGGAAGTTGATCACCTCGTAGAAGCCGTATTTGAGGCGGGCCCCGGCGCGCTGCACGCCCTGGAAGAAGCCGGCCGTGACGATTCCGGTGGATTGTTCGGTGTGGAGCTCACCCCAGCGGGCCATGGTCATGGGCACCTCGGTCCATCCGTAGACGATGTTCGCGACGCCGCGCCCCAGCTTGCGGGCCTTGGTGTAGCGGGACTTGGGCGGTTCGTGGATGTCGGCGAAGGAGGCGGAAACGACGCCAAAGATCAATAGGGCTGCCAAAAGGATTCTCATATCTGGGTCCGAAGATTAGACAGGCGGGAGATTATTGGCAACCAAAAATTTTTTTCGCTTGGCGCGGGGCTCCTTCTTTCTATGTTGAGGGACAATGCATCCCGATCTCGAAAAGCTGGTCCAACGCGAAAAAATCGACCGGGCCACGGCCCAGCAACTGGAACTCCTCCCTCCCGGAACCTTCTGCCACCACAAAAGCTGGGGGGTCGGAAAGGTCGTGGACTGGGACCGACTCGGCGTGAAGGTCGTCGTCGATTTCGAGACGAAGCAGGGCCACGAGCTCGGCATGAAGTTCGCCGCGATGTCGCTCACCCCGATTTCCGAAGACTCCTTCCTCGGCAAACGCTTCACCGCCGCCGATGAACTGAAGGCCCTCGCCAACGGCGATCCCGTCGCCCTCGTGAAGCTCGCCCTCAGCAGCAGCGGAGACCGCCTTTCCCTCGACCAGCTCGAGGAAATGCTCAAGGGCTACATCATCCCCGAAGGCAAATACAAGAGCTGGTGGGAGGCGACGAAGAAGAAGCTGCGCGAGAACATGCAATTCATCGTGCCCGCCAAACGGACCGATCCTCTCGAGCTGCGCGAGGACGACTTCGATCCCTCGCAGGGTCTCATCGATCAGTTCCGCGCCGCCCGCGATCTCCGCGCGAAGGTGAAAGCCGTCGAGGCGATCATCAAGGAGATCAACGCCTTCAAGGACCACCAGGACAACCTCGTCGAACTCGTCGCCGAGATCAGCGAGATCGCCCGCAAAGGCGTGAAGCTCCAATACGCGCCCGCCGTCGAGCTCATCCTCATCCGTGAAGAGCTGCAGACGAAGATCAAGGGCTTCGATTCCGACAACGGCCAGATCTCCACCGCCGAGATCCTCGCTGCCGACGAGAGCGCCATCCCCGGCCTCTTCGAGGAGCTCTCCCTCACCCGCCTGCGCCAGGCCCTCAAGAGCTTCCCCGATGCCTTCGGCGAAGCCGAGTGGGTCGAGAAAATGCTCGGCCTCATCCCCTCGTGCAACCTCCGCTCCATCGCCGAGATCGCGAGCTGCCTCGAGGCCGCCGAGAAAAAGGACGCCCTCATCGCCTACATGGAAAACGGCCTCCAGCAGCGGACCATCACCTCCGATGCCCTCGCCTGGATCTGCCGCGAGCGCAAAGGCCTCGCCGCGCCCGTTTTCACCCCGACGCTCTGCCTTTCCGTGATGAGTTCGCTGGAAGCCGACCAACTCAACGAGGAAGGTTCCGTGCGCTCCGCCAACCGCCTCCGCGACCTCGTCGCAGATGATCCGGGACTCATCCCCGACTTCATCTCCGACGCGAACATCAACACGATCCGCAACTTCGCGGGCCGTCTCGTCGGCTCCGCCTCCTTCGACGAGCTCACCCGCAAGTCGCTCATGGCGCGCATCATCAAGCTGCATCCCGAGATCCAGGATCTCATGAGCGGCCGCGAGAAAGTGGAAGAGGAAACCCTCATCGTCTCCGAGGCCAGCTACACCGAGAAGAAGGCCGCCTACGACCGCCTCATCAAGGAAGAGATCCCGCAGAACCGCGAGGACATCAAGATCGCCCGCTCCTACGGCGACCTTCGCGAGAACTTCGAATACAAGTCCGCCAAGGAATACCAGCGCGTCCTCATGAAGCGCCAGGGCGACTGGGAGCGCGACCTGAAACTCGCCCAGCCCACCGATTTCGCCAATCCCGACACCTCCAAGGTCTCGATCGGCACCGTCGTCAATCTCGAGCCCGTCGGCGCGGGATCTCCGCTCACCTACACCGTGCTGGGCGCCTGGGATTCCGATCCCGACAACGGCATCATCGCCTACCTCTCCGAACGCGGCCTCGCCATCCTCGACAAGAAGGTCGGCGACGAAGTCGAGTTCCCCCTGGGGACCGGTGGTACCGAACGCTACCGGATCACCGGCGTGCGGGCTTGGAAAGCGTGAAGCAGCCATACGGCATCCCATGAAGCGACTCGTTTCCGTGGTGGCCCTGGTTTTCGCCCTCTGCCCGATCTCCCGGGCGGAGGGACCTCGTGAAGGATCACCTCTCGACCACCTTCCCGCCGATACCCGCCAACTCACTTCCTGGGGCGAGCGGCCCGACTTCCGTCATGACGGAAAAAAGATCCTCTTTCTCTCCAAGGTCTTCGGCGACGTCTACGAGTACGAGATCGCCACGGGTCTCATAACCCCCTGCACCGATCATTTCACCCACTACGGCTTCACCCGGGCTCTTTATTTGAGCAACGGAGACGTGCTCCTCAGCGGTCCGATCTCGCCCTTCGACCGCACCAACAAAGAGGATCGCCAGCGGGCCCGCAGCGCCTCCTACCTCAGCGTGCTCGACAAGAGTTTCACCAAGCCACCCGTGCCATTGAACGAGCACTGCGACGAGGGGCCCGCCGTTTCCCGCCACCGCCTCCGCATCGCCTGGACCCACGGCCATCAGGACCAGATCTCCACCGCCGAGCTCGTCTACGAAAACGGCGTGCCCAAGCTCACCGGAAAGAGGCTCGTCCTCAAGGTCGCGGACTTCCCCGAAAACGAACGTCCCCATCGCTGGATCGAAACGCAGAATTTCGTGCCGCCCGACGACACCCGTCTCACCCTGACCGCCTACGAGATCGGCGACACCGCCAACAGCGAGGCCTTCGTCCTCGATCTCGCGAGCGGGGAATTGAAAAATGTCTCCCGTTCTCCCGATCACTACGAGGAAGTCGAGGGCACCTTTCCCGATGGAAAACACACCCTCGTGGAGCGGGCCGAACACCGCGGCAACCATTGGCCGCTCATCGACGCGTGGAAGCTTTCGCTCGACGGCTCCGGCCATGCCGAACGCCTCACTTTTTTCACGGACTTCAAGGGCTACAAAGGCGGCGAGCCCGTCGTGAGCGACGACGGACGATTCCTCGTTTTCACTCTCGGAAAAAGCGGCATGGAAGCCGGCCAGGGTTTCGGGCTGTTTTTGAAGGAGCTGGGGGAGTGACGGGGTGGGAATTCCTTCTACCGATCGGAAGCAGCAGAGCTTTTTCCCCAGCACGGGGCGTGCCGCAGCGGTCGTTTGCTCTTGCGCCCGTGTGGCCGTTCGTTTCAGCAACAGCCGCGGAACGGGCGATCGACACGAACCGACCCCGGACACTTTAACGACGAGGGGACCGTGGAATTCGGGAAGTCTGGAGAAACTTGCTCGTTTGTCAAGAAATGCGCCTGACCCCTTTATTCACCGGGCTGCCGCTTGTGCGCCGGAGGAAGGGCGACCCACGACCTCCATTTCGGCATGATT
>JALRFZ010000628.1 GCA_023253615.1 Verrucomicrobiales bacterium
CTCGGCGATGAAGATCTCGGGAGCGGCATCGGCGTCGAGGCGGGCGGCGGCGTCGACGAGGGAATTGAATTTGCAGCAGAAACACCCCCCCGCGATTTCCTCGGTGGCGAAACCCCGGCTGCGGAGCATCTGGGTATCGACGAGCTCGCGACCCTGATCGTTCGTGATGAGACCGACGCGTTTTCCGGACTCGGCGAGATGGCGCGCGACGGCGGCGACGGCGGTCGTTTTGCCGGCACCGAGGAATCCTCCGATCATGAGATAGCGGGCGGGAGCGGACATGGGGCGGAGGGTAGAAATAGTTGCCGGTTGGTGCAAGTGATTTTTTCCGCGTGAAGCGGGCGATTTTTGTCCGAAGTCAAAGCGGCAGCAGCCGAGATCGAGGGTCTGGGCGCCGGAGGTGGCGAGCCGACTCCGGAAGCCGGGGGTGATTCCGATCCACTTGAAGCGGCCGTCGCGTTCCACCGTGACGATGCCGGCCTCGTGCAGGATGCGGACATGGCGCGAGGCATTGTAGTCGGAGAGCCCGATCCGCGCGGCGAGGTCGCCGAGAGTGAATGGCTCGGGCGAGGCGACGAGGGTGCGAACGATGGCCCAGCGCGACTCATCGGAAAGCGCCCGCAGGTAGGGCAGGCAATCGTTGTCAGGACGGGGTGGCATGGAGGAGGGGAGACTTCATTCAAGAGCCTCCGCCGCTCTCCGGCAATCAAAATCATTTCGTCGCCGGATGCCCGAGGGCGGCGAGCAGCTTGTGCTGGGCGATGTTGTAATCGAGTACGGCGTCGATCTCGGCGCGGCGGGCCTCGGCGAGGGTCTGGATGGAGGCGAGGGCCTCGATCGGGAGCCCCTGGGATTGCTGGAGACGCGCGGTGGTCAGCTCGTAGGCGCGGCGGGCGTGGGCGGCGGCCTGGCCGCCGATGGGGAGGCGCGAGCGGCGGGCGATGACCTCGGCACGGGCGGTGGTGACGTCGAAGGAAATGTCGTCGATGACGCGTTCCTCCTCGAGTTTCACGAGGGCGAGTTCGGACCGCTTCTCGCGGGTCGCGGCCTCATTGCCGAAGCCGAGTCCGTCGAGTTTCCAATAGATCAGGGCCGAGACCTCGTCGCGCGGATCGGTGCGGTCGGTGCCGGTGCCTCGTCCGGCGGCGAATTCATAGTTCGAATATCCCGCCGCGACATTGGGGAGGAAGGGCTGGATTTTCTGTCCGGTGAAGCGGTGCGCGGCGGCGGCGACTTCGGCCTGCATCGCCGCGGCTTCGGGGCGATAACGCAGCGCGGTCGCGACCATGCGGGCGGCGGACTCGTCGGGAGTGACGAGGTGGATCGCGGCGACGCTGCGATCGTTCGGGATCAAGGTGAGGGACGCGGGCAGATGCAAGAGTCGGGCGAGGGCGGCGGAGCGCACCTGCAGATCGGCTTCGGCGTCGGCACTGTCGCCTTGGCGGAGGAGGTAGGTGGCCATGGCGCGCTCGGCGTCGGCGTCGAGTCCCTCACCGGCCTTCGCGAAAGCCTGGGTGGAATCGGCGAGCTTGCGCGAGGCTTCCTCGATCTCGCGGGCGAGGTTGAGGTGGCCGTGGGCGCGGACGAGTTCGAAGTAGGCGATCGCGGCGGCGGCCAGAGTCTGGTGCTCCTGCGCTTGCGAGGCGGCGGTGGCGGCTTTTTTGTCCTGCTTTGCGGCGAGCGGGTCGAAGATGGCCTTGCTGAGATTCAGGTCGATGCCGACCCCGGGCACGGGAGTGCTGGTGCCGAGACCGGCGGAGCGGTTGACGCGTTCGGTTTCGATGGGGGCGCCGCCGATTTCCTGGAGCAGTCCGTTCTGCCTCGCGAAGGAAGCGCCCGCGGCGAGGTCGGGAACGATGGAGAGATGGGCCTGGTCGGATTTCGCGGCAGCGAGGTTCACCTTTTCGACGGCGCGGGCGAGCTCGAGATTCCGTCCCGCGGCGAGGCGCAGGGTCGCGGGCAGGTCGATGCGGTAGCTGCCGGCGGGGTCGGCGGCAACACGGTCGTCGGCCCCGATCTCCTCCAGCGAACGCGCCGGCGTCGCGGCGGCGGAGGGAATGTCCTTCACCGAGACGGTGGTGCAGGAGGAAAGCAGTAGCGTCGCAGCGAAGAAGGAGAGTGGCATGGGCATCCTGCCCATGCGTTCGGCGGTGGAGGCGTGGGAGTCGGGTGGGATGGTCCTTTGCTCGGAATCGTGGAGGGCAGCACCCGGAGAGCGACCGGACGGCGTTTGTGATTTGGGCGCGGCGCCCCGATGCATGGGCAGGATGCCCATGCCACTTTTTTGCTTGTGGAAATGGACTGAATTTCTCATGAACCGTGACCCATGACTCGTGACTCCTCACTGAAATACCGGCTCTCCGGATCATCGGGATCGATCGAGACGGACTTGACCCGCTTCCCTGACAGAAGCGCAAAAAAGGCGGGGAGAATGAGCAGGGTCGCGAGGGTGGCGAAGATCAGTCCGCCGACGACGGCGCGTCCGAGCGGCGCGGTCTGGTCGCCGCCTTCGCCGAGTCCGAGCGCCAGCGGCATCATGCCCGCGATCATCGCGCAGCTCGTCATGACGACGGCGCGCACGCGCGACTTCGCTCCCTCGACCGCGGCGGCGGCGGGATCGGCCTGGTCGCCGCGGGCGTTCTTTCGGCGGATTGATTCGGAGAAGGTGACGAGGAGGATCGCGTTCGCCACGGCCACGCCCACGGCCATGATCGCCCCGATGCCAGACTGGATGTTCAGCGTCGTGCCGGTGATCCAGAGCGAGAGGACGATGCCGGCGAGCACCGCGGGCAGGGTCGCGACGACGACGAGGGCGAGGCGTACCGATTGGAAATTCGCGCAGAGGAGGAGGAAGATCGCAACCATGGCGATGAGAAGTCCCGCGCCGAAGCCTTCGGCGAGCTGTCGGTAGGGCACGACCTGTCCGCGGATGTCGACCTTCGTCTTTGGGTCGGCGGGCGGTCCGACTTCCTTCATCGCCTTTTCCACGGCCTGGATGGCGCTGCCGAAATCGGTGTCGTGCAGGTTCGCGGTGATGCTGACGACGCGGGCGAGATTGTAACGTTCGTAGGTGCCGACCGAGGTGGTCTCGGTGAGATTGACGAGATTCCCAAGGAGGACGGGTTGGCCGAATTTCGACTGGATCGGCGTGTTGCGCAGGTCTTCGAGCGACTGGGTGCGCTCCTCCGGGATTTGCACCTGGATGTTGAAGGAAATGCCGGTCTTCGGATCGGCCCAGAAGTTCGGCACGGTGAAACGCGAGGAGGTCGTCGCGGCGACGAGGGAGCGGGCGATGTCCTCGACTTCGACGCCGAGAAGTCCGGCGCGCTCGCGGTCGATCTGCACGTTCACGGTGGGGAACTCGAGGTCCTGAGCGATCTGCACATCGCGGAGCGTGGGGATTTTCTGGAAGGCCTCGAGCAGCTTCTGGGCGTGGGCCTTGCTCGCGTTGAGATCGCCCCCGGTGTTGACCGCGATCTCGAGAGGTGTGGCCGAGCCGAAACTCATGACCCGCGAGACGATGTCCTGTGGCTCGAAGGAAAGCTTCACCTCGGGCATCTCCTGGCCGAGGACTTCGCGGAGGCGTTCCTTGAGGTCCGCGATCCTGACATCCGCCCCATCGGCGAGCTGGATCGCGAGAAATCCCTCACCGGGACCCCCGTTCCAGAGATGGACGAGGTTCACGGGGAAGGAGGAATTGTGAACCCCGACCATGCCGATGGAAAAGGCGACTTTGTCAGGGCCGCCGACCTCGCGGGCGATCGTCTCGAGGATGCGGGTGGCGAGCTTTTCGGTGGTGGCGACCTGGGTGCCCGAGGGCGCGCGGAAACGCAGGGCGAACTGTCCCGAATCGGTCTGCGGGAAAATCTCGCGTCCGACGAAAGGACCGATCAGCAGGATCACGGCGGCCGTTCCCGCGAGGTAGGCGGGCACGACGATCCAGCGCGCCGCGACGCTGGCCTTGGCGAAGGGCGAGAGAAGGGAGCGGAGGACGCTCTTTTCCTCTTCACGCTCCGGTCGGTGTTTCGAGCGCAGAAGCCACACTGAAAGGATGGGCACGAGCGTGCTCGAGAGAAAGAAGGACGCGATCATCGCGAACCCCACGGCGAGCGCGAGAGGCACGAAAAGCGCCTTGGCCGCGCCGACCATGAAGAAGGCCGGCACGAAGACCGCGAGGATACAGACCATCGCGAGGAAACGCGGCAGGGTCGTCTCGCGGGTGCCGATGGCCGCGGCCTCGGCGAGGGTGGCGCCGCGGGCGAGGTGCGAGTGGATGTTCTCCACGGCCACGGTCGCTTCATCCACGAGGATGCCGACGGCGAGGGCGAGGCCGCCGAGGGTCATGAGGTGGATGCTTTGTCCCGAAACCCACAAGGCGAGGCACGAGGCGAGGAGGGCGAGGGGGATGTTGACGACGACGATGAAGGCGGTGCGCCAGTCGCGCAGGAAAAGGAGCACCATCAGTCCGGTGAGGACCGCGCCGAGAGCGCCTTCTTTCAAGAGATCGCGGATGGAACGCTCGACCACGGGCGACTGGTCGAATTCATAGGAGACGCTGATGCCCTCGGGGAGGAGCTTCTGGAATTCGGGGATGTTTTCGCGGACGAGCTTCACGACCTCGAGAGTCGAGGCGTCGGCGCGTTTCGTGACGGGAAGGTAGACGGTGCGTTTGCCATTCGCCAGCGCGTAGGCGGTGGTGACATCGGCCCCATCGCTGACCGTCGCGATGTCGCGGACGAAGATGGCCCGACCCTGTTCGGTCTTCAAGGCAACCCCCTCGAGTTCCTTCACGTCTTTCACGATCGCGTTGGTCGGCACGATGGGGTATTTGCCGTTGAGGTTGATGTTTCCGGACGGGCTGATGACGTTGCCCTTGGCGAGCGATTGCACGATCTCGTCGGGCGAGAGACCGGCGGCGCGCATCTTTTCGGGATCGACGTTCACGACGATGGCCCGCGACGATCCGCCGAAGGGTGGAGGCGCCGAGACGCCGGGCAGGGTCGCGAAGGAAGGGCGCACCTTGTTGAGCGCCTGGTCCTGCATCATGTTGAGGGTAATGTCAGGACGGTCGGTCGAGAAGACGAGGTGTCCGACCGCGACACTGCCCGCGTCGAAACGCATGATGAAGGGAGCGACGGTGCCCGGTGGCATGAAGGCGCGCGAGCGGTTCACCTGGGCGACGGTCTCGGACATCGCGGCGGACATGTCCGTGCCCGGGTGGAACTGGAGCTTCATGATCGAGGCTCCCTGGATCGACTTCGATTCGACGTGGGAAATGCCGGCGATGTAGAGGAAGTGATACTCGTAGCGGTAGGTGAGGTAGCCCTCCATCTGCAGCGGGTCCATGCCACCGTAGGGCTGGGCCACGTAGATCGTGGGAATGCCAAGCGGCGGGAAGATGTCGCGCGGCATCCGCTGGATCGCGACGAACGCCCCGAGCACGACGGCCACGGCCAACACGACGATCGTGAGGGGGCGGCGCAGGGCTAGGGTGAGGAGGGACATGCGTCGGAGGTCGGAGGTCGGAGGTCGGAGGTCGGAGGTCGGAGGTCGGAGGTCGGAGGTCGGAGGTCAGAGGTCAGAGGTCGGAGGTCGGAGGTCGGAGGTCGGAGGTCAGAGGTCAGAGG
>JALRFZ010000680.1 GCA_023253615.1 Verrucomicrobiales bacterium
GGATCCATCGCGCCGTCTCCGGCGGGATCGGTTGGCGGAGATTGCGGCAGAGCGTCACCGCGGCAGCGGTGGCGGGCACGTTCGGGATCGGCAGCTCGACGTCGTTCGCCCAGGCACCGCCCGCGACGCGCAGGGAATCGAGACACCGCACGACGCCCTCCGGATCCGGCAGGGAGAGGCGGTGATCGGCGTAGGCGCCGTAGGCGAGGAAGCAGGCGTAGGCCGAACCGGTCTCATCGTCGTCCGACTGATTGTAGCCACCGTCCGCGGTGCGGTAGCACTCGATGCCCTCGTGGACGGGCGCGAGGATCGCGGCCGATGGTGGTTTTGTCAGGGCGGAAAAACCCCGTGCGAGACAACAGAGGTGCACGAAATCGAGCTCCCCGGTCTCCGTGAGTTTGGATTGCAGGAAGGCGGCGAGCTTCTCCTCCGGCAAAGGCACCTGCAGCGCGGTGAGCGCGTCGATCGCGAAGCTGGTGTAATAGAGATCGGAGCCCCCCTCGCGATCGCGGAAGCCGCCATCGTCATTCTGCTGCGAACGCACGTAGGCCTCGACGAGCCCGCTGGCTTCTTCGCCGAGGATGGATCGCGCGAGGCGCGCCACCTGGAGCATTTCGAGGCGCAGGGACATCGCTCAGGGCTTGGCGGAAGCCGGGACTTCGAGGTTGTTCTTCAGGGCGCTGGTGGTGCTACCGGAAAAGGCCGCGATCGCCGTCTCGGAGAGGTTCTGCAGATCACGCGGTGACTTCACCTTTCCGCCGATCGTCAGGACGCTCTCGTGGTAGACCACCTTCGCATCCGCGACCTGGTGGAGGAAGGGCACGAGAAATTCATCGGCAACACGGTTGCCCCAGCCCACCCCCATCCGATCGTAGTCGACGACGAGCGTGTTCTCGATCTCGCAATCGGGGAACTCGCGTTGCAGGGTCTCGACGATGCGCTCGACCTGGATCTTGCTGCGGAGAGCCCCCTGCACATGGATCTTCTGCCCGACCCGCGCCACGCGCAGTTCCGGTTCAGGATCGGGGCCGGCGGGCGCGGGTGCCGCGGCATCCTCCCCGGCCGCATCCGTCGCCGCCACGGGAGGAACCGGGGCGGCGGGAGTCGCCGCCACCGCAGCGGGTGGAGCGGACTCGGGTGTTTCGACCGGCGGAGCATCGCGCTCCCCTTCGGCCGAGACCCGTTGTTGCGGTTTCTCACAGGCAGCCAGAAAAACAAGACCGGCGAGGCAGACACGGAAGAGGGACCGAGGGAGGGATTTCATTGCGACTTGCGGCGGATCGGATTGAAGCGAAAGGATGACGTGCCCAGGGCGTCTCGTCCAGCACGAGTTCCACCCGCCCGCCTCACGCATCTCATGGAAAAAAACTACGATTTTCTCGTCCTCGGCGGCGGCAGCGCCGGCTACGCGGCGGCACGGACCGCCCATGATCTCGGTCTCCGCGTCGCGGTTATCGACGGTGCCCGCGATCTCGGCGGTCTCTGCATCCTGCGCGGCTGCATGCCCTCGAAAACCCTCATCGAATCGGCGAACCGTTTCCGCGCGATGCGCCGGGCGGAGGAATTCGGTCTGCGCGCGGCGGAGCCCGGAGCACGCGTGGATGAAATCATCGCCCGGAAAAAACGCCTCATCGGTGAATTCGCCGATTACCGGAGAGGCCAGCTCGAGGACGGGCGCTTCGATCTCATCCGCGGCACCGCCGCCTTCACCGGTGCGGATTCGGTGCGGGTCTCCCCACTGGAGGGAGGCGAGGCGTTTTCCGTTTCCTTCCGCACCTGCCTCATTGCCACGGGCTCCGTGGTGACGCGCCTGCCGGTGACCGGCCTGGAGGAAACGGGCTACTGGACGAGCGACGAGATCCTCGACGCAACGGAACTGCCCGAAAGTTTCATCGTCCTTGGCGGAGGCGCGATCGCCCTGGAGATGGCCTGCTACCTGGAGGGCCTTGGAAGGAAGGTCGATGTCATCCAGCGCAGCCACCATCTCCTCTCCACCTCCGATACCGATGTCGCCGAGGGCCTCGAAAAGGCCCTGCGCGGACGCGAAGAATTCACCCTGCACACGGGCACGAAACTCACCCGGGTGGAGCGGGACGAAGCCGGGAGGAAAACAGTCCACTTCGAGCAGGATGGCGGGGCCAGGCAAGTCTCCGCCGACGAGATCCTGCAAGCGGTGGGCCGTGTCCCCAATACCCGCACCCTCGGAGCGGAGACCGCGGGACTCGTGCTCGAGGAGGGCTCGGGCCGAGTCCTTTGTGGAGACGATCAGCGCACCCGGGTGCCGGGGATCTTCGCCGCCGGCGATGTCTGCGGCCCCTACGAGATCGTCCACATCGCGATCGAACAAGGCGAGATCGCCGCCCACAACGCCGCCGTCCACCTCGGCGTGATCGACGCCCCGGTGAAGCGGATCGACTACCGTCTGAAGCTGCTGGGCATCTTCACCGATCCCCAGGTCGCCACCGTCGGACTTTCGGAAAAGGAGGCCCGCGCCGCGGGGCGCGCCATCGCCGTGGCGACCTACCCTTTCGACGATCATGGCAAATCGATGGTGATGGGCGAAACCCACGGATTCGTGAAGCTCATCGCCGACACCTCCACCGGCGAGATCCTCGGTGGCGCGGTCGTGGGTCCAGAAGCCGTCGAGCTCATCCACGAGATCGTCGTGGCGATGGCGTTCCGGGCGACGGCGGGACAATTGTTAAAGATTCCTCACTATCATCCGACCTTGAGTGAAATTTGGACGTACCCCGCGGAAGACCTTTCCATTTGCGGATGATTAAGGTAGATTCCGTGGAACATTTCAGGAATCCGCCTGGGATCGATTGCAACTCCCAACTCTCTTCAGCCGTGCTCAAACAAATCATCAATCAGCAAGACAGCTCGGACGCCGCCGCCAAGCCCGCCGAGGAAACCGCCGCCGCCGCCGCCGCCGCCCCGAAGCCCCGTGTCTCTTTGCCGATCTCCGGGATGACCGGCGGCAAGAACATCCTCTCCAGCGACGTCGAGATCAAAGGCAAGCTGCGTTTCTCCAATGATCTCATCATCGACGGCCGCATCGAGGGCGAAGTGAATTCCGAGGGCGACCTCACCGTCGGAGAAAACGCCCAGATCATCGGCGACGTGAAGACCCGCTCCGTCGTCGTCTTCGGCAAGATCGAAGGCAACATCACCGTCACCGACCGCTGCGAACTGAAGCGGAACGCCATCCTCCACGGCGATGTCACCGCCGGCAAACTGGCCATCGAGGAAGGCGCGACCTTCATGGGATCCTCGACCGTCGGCACGCCGCGTTCGGGCTCGAAGGCTCCCGCCAAACCGGCCGGCGACGCGCCCTCGGGCGGCATGTGATGACACCCGTTTTTTGATCCGCTCTCGTCCCGGCGAGGGCGGCCGCGGGGCGCGCCGGAGCGATCGGGCGCGCCTTTCTTGATTACCCCTCTTCAGCAGTGTTCGGAAAACGATATCGATCGAAAAAGGTGGATCTCACCTGTCCCTACTGCGGCCACCTGCAGCAGGAACCCGCCTTGGTGATCTCTTCCTTCTGCCGTTCCTGCGGCGAGCATTTCCGCGTGCGCAGGGGCGTGGCCATCGCCAATCCCGGGTTGCGCGTCTCCGGCATCGCCGAGGTGCGCCCCCCGCGGAAGCGGCGCCCGCTCACCCAACCGGAGGAAAACATCTCCCCCGCCGCCAGAGGCACCTCGTGGCTCGTCTCGGCGGAGGATCGCGAAGCCGGGGCCCGGCCGCTCCCCAAGCTCGCACCGCAGGGTGGGGCCCCGGAGACGGACCTCTCCGCCGGCGCCTTCTTCGGACTCGGCGCCCCCGTCACCTCGGCCGGAGCCGCCGAATCCGTTGAGACCACCGGCCCCTCCCTCGGGCACGAGGCCCAGAGCCGCGACGCCCTCGCCCAAGGCTCGATGGGTGCCCTCATCGCCGCCGGGCAGACCGTCGTCGTCGCGGAAAAGGAAAAGATGCCGCCGAACTACGCCGCGCCCGATGACCGGCGCCGTCGCGACGACAACATGCCCGGGATCCGCGTGCGCTGTTTCCGCTGCCACCATCATCAGGACGTCTCGCGTTTCGCCAAGTCGACCCAGTGCGAGCGTTGCAGCTCCTACATCAGCCTGGCGAACTACGAGATCAAGACGGTGAAAAGCCACACCCTCCGCACCCGCGGCGACATCATCATCACGAAGAAAGGCGGCCTCATCAACCACTCCGAGATCGCCTGCCATCACCTGACCGTGAGTGGCTCGATCGATGCCACCGTCGATTGCACGGGCGATGCCGTCTTCCGCCACTCCGGCACCGTGCGCGGTCATCTCCATTGCGAGAAACTTGTCATCGAAAAGCACTGTGAGGTCCATTTTCCCGACGGTGTCATGGCGAACCGCGCCGAGATCGCCGGACACCTCATCGGCAATCTCACCTGCTCGGGGAAAGTCCGTGTCGCCCGCACCGGCATCGTCGAGGGCGACCTCGCCGCGATCGACCTCGAGCTCCGCGACGGCGGACGCATCACCGGCGGGACCCGGCTCGATCCCGGCATCACCACCGAACTCGCCCTGCGCAAGGGTTTCAATCCGACCGTGATCGGCTGATCCTGACATTCCTCCCCCCAACAAACCCTCCCCTCCTCCCCTCTCCCCATGGCCTCGACCCTCG
>JALRFZ010000077.1 GCA_023253615.1 Verrucomicrobiales bacterium
CGCGGCATGAAGGAGGCTTTCCAGAGCTTTTCCACCGACGGCGGCAAGACCTGGCAGCCGCAGACGACCTTCTTTCCACATGTCAACAGCAAGGCCGTGTTCCGACGCCTCCAGTCGGGCAATCTTCTGCTCATCAGGCACGGCACCGCTTTTGATCAGCAGCCCAAAGACGGCACCGAGGAGTGGAACTGGGGGAAAGGCCGTTCGCATCTGACCGCCTTCCTCTCGACTGACGACGGGACAACATGGTCTGGCAGTCTGCTCCTGGACGAGCGTCACCCCGTCTCCTACCCCGACATCGCGCAGACTCCGAATGGCGAGATCTACGTCCACTACGATCGCGAACGGGGCGGTGCGGCAGAGATCCTCTTCGCCCGCTTCCGCGAGGAAGACGTGAAGGCCGGCAAACTCGTCAGCAAGGACGCCGCGCTGAAGAATCTCGTCAAAAGCAGGCAACTCGGCATGAGAAAGTAGCATTCACGCCACGGGAACCTCTTCCGCTATTTCCTTCTTCGCCACTCACCCGGCGTGCGTCCATGCCGTCGCTTGAAGTGCCGTCCGAAGCGCGACACGTCGCGGTAGCCGACCCGTTTGGCGATGCGGGTGATGGGCAGGCGCGTGGTGCGGAGGAGTTCGGCGGCTTTTTCGAGGCGCAGTTTCTGCAGGTAGGCCTGGAATCCGAGGCCGTGCTGTTGGCGGAAAAGACGGGAGAGATGGCCGGGACTGGTGAAGGCGATTTCCCTGGCGACCTCGGTGAGCTTCAGCGGGCAATGGAGGCGGAAGGCGAGATGGGCGACGGCACGCTGGAGCGGATCGCCTTCGGGATCGGACGCGGAAGCGCTTTGCTCGGCGAGGCGGAACCAGACTGCTTCGACATGGCTGCGGGCGGCGTCCTCGGCCGCGGCAGGATCTCCAAGGGCGATCGTGGCGACGAGGTGCTCGTGCTCCTCGGCGAGGACTCGGGTGTCGGTGAAATAATCGTCGAAGCCCTGTTTGTGAAAGGCGAGGAGACCATCCCAGACCGCCCGCCAGGTCTCCGGGAGCATCGGGACGCCGGCGAGGCCGACGATGGTCTCGTGGAGTTCGAGGTCGGCTTCGCGAAAGGCTTCGTAGTCCCGCGCCCGCACCGCCCGGGTGAGCCGATTCAAGGTGGAGCGCAACGCCCCGAGGGCTTCCGGCGAAGCGGCAGCATGCGCCGCGGCGTGGCGGGCGGCGAAGCCCTCCAGCAGGGAGCGGAGTTCGGAAAGGCGGCGCAGTTCGGTGGTGGTCATGGGGTGACTAGGCGAAATCAGACATCCCAATATGCGGCAAAGAACAAAGGGAGGCGAGGAACGTGAATCGGATTGAAAAGCGAAACCGGACACGGTTTGCTGGCAGCCGGAGCCATCGCTTATGCCAAATCAAACACCGATCCGCCTTTCTTTCTTCCTGTCCGCATGGCTCTCCCTTTCGTCCGCCCCGGCGATGGCGGAGGAGACGCGGCACCTCACGCTCGACCAGCCCGAGGCGGCGGATTGGACCATCCACGGCCGCGCCGAAACGGTGTCCGGCGCAAAAGGCGGTGCCCTGCAGCTCGATGGCCGCTCCCTCATCGAGGTGAAGGATGCCGCCGCGTTCGTCCCCGGCGCGGAGGGCATCAGCTTCACGGTCTGGTGCAACCCCTTCCACGTGCGCGACGGCCAGCACATGATCGTGGCGAAAAACCGCTACAGCCAGGGCGAGCGCGAGTGGGGCGTGATGATCGACCAGGACGGGAAATTCCGCCTTTACCTGTGGCAGGGGAAATGGACGACGGTGGAGGCGAAGTCGGCACCGAAGCCCGGACACTGGCATCAGGTCGGCGTGGTCATCACGGAAAAAAGCGCCGAACTCTGGATCGACGGCCGGCGCGAAGGCCGCGTCAATCTGGACGCTCCCTTGGTCGGCACGGCGGCACCGGTCACCCTCGGCGGCGTGCTGGATGGCGCGCCCCGGCAGACCTGGTTCGGGGCGCTGGATGACTTCCGGCTTTTCGACCGGGCGCTCTCGGAGGTGGAAATGGCGGCACTCCATGAGCCCGTCGCGGCGACGCTGGAGATTCCGGAGATGCCCTTGCCGGAGGCGATGCAGGCCCATCCCTTCTGGACCCGCGTCGGCGCGGAAGACGCGGAGCAGGATCGCAGTCTCACGCTTTTCGACGGTCGCAGCCCCGACAAGCTCGCCTGCGACACGACCCTGCGCCGGATGCCTGATGGATCGTGGGTCCACGTGATGCTCGGCGGCGGCGACAAGGAGCCCGATCCGCGCAACGGCGTCTTTCTCCAGCGCAGCCTCGACGAAGGCGGCACCTGGAGCGAGCTGGAAAGGCTGGACTTCGGCTTTCCGAAAGACGGCGACACCCGCGCCCTCGTGCCGACCGAACTGATGGTGCATGAAGGACTCTGCACGCTCTACTTCGCGACGCACGACGGCACCTTCGGCGGCTGGAAAAGCTGGTCGGTCGCGAGCGAGGACTCCTGCAAGAGTTGGGAGGCTCCAAAGCCGCTGCCGGGACGCCTGCACGACCGCACCTTCATCCGCAACCTTGTCGTCACCCGCGACAGACGGCTCCTCCTGCCTTTCCAGCACTACGAAGACGCGCCCCGCAGCGCCCCGGTCAACGGCGTGCTCATCAGCGCCGACGGAGGGCAAAGCTGGAGCGAGCATGGCAACATCCGCCTCACCGACAATCGCGCCTACCAGGGCTGGGCGGAAAACAACGTCGTCGAGCTGCTCGACGGACGCATCGCCATGATCATCCGCGCTGATGGTCTCGGCGGTGTGCTCTATCAGGCCGAGTCCACCGACGGAGGTCTCACCTGGCCGACGCTCGCCACGAAGACCGGCATTCCCAACCCCGGATCCAAAGCCACGCTCTACGGTCTCGGCGGCGACAGCGTGGCCCTGCTGCACAATCCGAATCCCCGCACGCGTTCGCCGCTGGCGCTGTGGATCAGCTTCGACGGCATGAAGACCTGGCCCTACCAGCGCATCCTGCGCGGCGATCTGAAAGGGCGTTTCAACTATCCCGACGGCTTTGTCAGCGAGGACAGGAAGTGGCTGCATTTCGCCTTCGATCACAACCGCGACAAAGCCATCCTCGTCAGCGCGCGCCTGCCGGAGATTCCCGCGCTCTGGGACGATGCCCGGCCCCTGCCCAGGGCCGCCGATCTGCCCGTGCTCGAAGGCGTGCGATTCTCGGTGATCAAACCCTACGAGTTCGCGAAAGATGGCTATCGCTTCCTCCACGGCCTTGGCCTCGGCTTTCACCGTGGCAAACTCTACGCCAGCTTCGGCCACAACCAGGGCGGTGAAAACACCGACACCGAAGAGGCGCGCTTTTGTGTGAGTGAAGACGATGGAAAAAGCTGGAGCGAGGTGCGCACGATGGACGCTGGCGAAGGCCCCGTCGGAGTCAGTCACGGCAGCTTCCTTTCCCACGACGGCAAGCTCTGGGCCTTCATGGGTGCCTACACCGGCACCATGCGGGGCATCCACACACGCGCCTACGAGCTCAACGAAACATCCGGCACCTTCGAGCCGCGCGGCACCGTCATCGAGGGCGGATTCTGGCCCATGCAGGAGCCGCTGCGCATGGACGATGGCAACTGGATCATGGCCGGGATCACCGCGGGCGTGTATGAGGAAAAAGGCACCCATCCCGCCGCCGTCGCGATCAGCCGGGGCGACGACTTCACGAAGTGGGATCTCGTCACGATCGCACCCGTGCCCGGTCTCCCGATGTGGGGCGAGTCCACCGTCATCGTCGAAGGCAAACGCGTCACCAATATCAGTCGATATGGAGCCGAGGCCCGCGCTCTCGTCGCGACGAGCGAAGACTACGGCCGCACCTGGAGCGCGATGCGTCCGGGCAACCTGCCCATGGCGACGAGCAAACCCTACGCGGGCATGCTCAGCGACGGCCGTCGTTACCTTGTGTGCAGCAGCAGTGCCGACGGCGGCAAACGACGCGCGCCCCTCACCATCGCGCTCAGCGAACCGGGTGAGACGGTGTTTTCGAAAGTCTTCGTCATTCGCCACGCTCTTTTTCCCGAGGGACCCGGCGAAAGTCACGAGCGCGCCAGCCTGTCCTATCCCTATGCCATCGAGCACGGGGGATTTCTCTATGTCGGTTATTCCAACAACGGCGGCAACGTCGGCCGCATCGGCGAAGGGCGCGAACTCTGGAACAACAACAGCGCCGAGCTCGCGGTGATCCAGGTCGGGGCGTTGAAGTAGGGGCGCACCCCAATGAGATCGTTTCCCGGGAAAAAGACCGGTCTCCATGTCGAGTTTGCCACCGGCGGTCCGTAATGCTTGAGTCGCCCCGTCCATGCGCAGCACGGCATTTGCCTCCCTTTTTCTCCTGCTTCCGGCCGCCCTCTCTGCGGACGAGCCGATCACGTTTCTCGATCAGCACTGCGTCGAGTGCCACGACGCCGATCTGAAAAAAGGCGGGATTGATCTCAGCGCCCTCGAAACCGGTTTCGATGATCCGGCCACTTTCGCCATCTGGGTGAAAGTCCACGATGCCATCGCCGCGGGCGACATGCCGCCGAAGAAACAACCACGTCCACCCTTGGAGGCGAGCGCGGCTTTGATCGAATGGCTCGACCAACAACTCACCACCGCCGACGAGGCCCGCCTCGCCCGCGAGGGTCGCATCCGCCTGCGGCGGATGACGCGCACCGAGTTCCAAAACACGCTCCAGGACCTGCTCGCGCTGCCGCGGCTCGACATTCTCGGGATGCTGCCCTCCGACGGACGGGTCGCCGGCTACGAAAAGATCGCGGGAGCCCTCGACCTTTCGCCCGCCCACCTCGAGGCTGGCAAGGAGGCGGTGGAGGCGGCGCTCGATGCCGCCATCGCGACGCGGAGCACGCCGCCGCCGGTGTTCAAGCGCCGCATCCATCCCGCGGGTTTGTTCAAGTTCGACTTCAACCTGCGCCTCGGCCAGTACGTGCTGTTGAAAGACAAACAACCCGATCCCGCCCTGCCGGTGCGCGGCGGTTTCGAGGAGAAGAAAGGTTATGTCGGAGACGAGGGTCCTGATCTGGAGGAGCGAAGGAAACAGCTCGATGCGCTGCAGGCCGCGAAGAGCGAGAGCGCGGTCGGTCTGCTGAATCCGAATCTGGCCGGCTACGAGGCGGCGCTGAACGTGTCGCCGATTTACGCGGGGCCTTACCGGATGAAGTTGTCGCTCTGGGGCTTCCAGTGGAACCAAGGCAAGCCCGAAGCCGGACCCGACCAGGCCGCGGTGCTGAGGGCTCACGAAGAAGGCAAACAACAGGAAGGCGGGCGGCTCCTGCGGACCTTCACCGCGCCGTCGCTGCGATCGAACGAAGTGGCCTTCACGGAATGGCTCGAGGCGCATGAGAGCCTCGTTTTCGATCCCGTTTCAATCCCTTGGAACGGCCTGCGCATCGGCCAGGTCGCGGGACGCGCCGCGAAACACATCGGGCCGGGCGTGGCGATCGATTGGTTCGAGATCGAGGGACCCCTCCATGAGTCGTGGCCGCCGGAGAGTCATCGACGTTTGTTTGGCGAGCTGCCCATCGCGAAGTGGCCGGAGGGGAGCGGGGCGATTCCGCCACAACGCGACGCGGTCCGCGGCATCGGGGGTTACCTGCCGAACTACCACGTCGATCTGCCGCCCCACGAACGAAAGCCTCCGCTCGAAACAGTGCTGTCGGCTCAGCCCGAGGCGGATGCGCGGAAGCTGCTGTCCGCGTTTTTGCCCAAGGCCTTTCGACGCGAGATCGCTCCCGAAGAAGTCGAGCCTTATGTGGCGCTGTTGCAATCGCGCCTCGCCGCGCAGGACTGCTTCGAGGATGCGATGCGCCGCGTTTACATCGCCGTGCTGACTTCGCCGGAGTTTCTCTTTCACTCCGCCGCGTCCGATGATCAGGCTCTCGCCTCGCGCCTCTCCTACTGGCTGTGGAATGGTCCGCCCGATGAGGCGCTCTTGGCAAAGGCGCGCGAGGGTTCGCTGACACGGCCGGAGGTGCTCCGGGCCGAGGTCGATCGCCTCCTCGACGACCCGCGCAGCGGGCGCTTCATCGACGACTTCGCCGATCAATGGCTGGAGCTGCGTCGCCTCGACGAGACCACACCCGATCCGCATCTCTATCCCGAGTATCGCTTTCTCCTGCATCAGGGCATCGCCGGAGAAACGCGCGCCTTTCTTCGTGAACTGATCCGTGAAGACCTGCCGGTGACCGCGCTGCTGCGGCCCGGCTTCGCCATGTTGACCCAGCGGCTCGCCGAGCACTACGGCATCCCCGGCGTCAGCGGGGTCGAGATCCGCCGCGTGCCGCTGCCGCCCGATCATCTCCGTGGTGGTTTGTTAGGACAGGCCGCGGTCCACAAGCTGACCGCGAACGGCACGACGACCTCGCCCGTGACCCGCGGCGTCTGGGTGATGGACCGCCTCCTCGACGATCCCGCCCCGCCACCGCCGCCCGGCGTCAGCCTGATCGATCCCGACACCCGCGGCGCGACGACGGTGCGCGAGCAGCTCGACCGCCACCGCGCCGACGCGAGCTGTGCCGCTTGTCATGCGAAGATCGACCCGGCGGGATTCGCGCTCGAGAGCTTCGATCCCGTCGGCGGCTTCCGCGAGCGCTACCGGTCGAACGGCCAGGGCGACGATCCGCCCGAAAAGGGGAAGACGACGTGGCGGGTCACCTACAAGCTCGGTCCCGCGGTCGATGCCTCGGGTGCGCTGCCGGATGGTCGAGGATTCGCCGGCTTTGCGGAACTCAACGAGCTCCTCGCCGGCGATCCTGACAAACTCGCCCACGCCTTTGTCTCCCATCTCTCGCGTTATGCCACCGGGGCCGACGTCTCCTACGCCGACCGGGCGGAGATCGCGCGGATCGTGGCAAATACCAAAGCCGGCGATCATGGCCTGCGGGCGATGATCCACGAGCTGGCGGCGAGCCGGCTTTTCCATCCCCCGGCACCATGACAAAGGGCGGAGGCCCAGCCGCCGCGCGGTCCCGGTGGCGGGTTGACAGAGGGATTGGGAAAGGTTTCTTTTGAACAATGGATCCCGCGCCGATCTTCTGTTTGCAAAACGTCCACCGGCTCTTAGTTTCAAGTCATGAGCAAGCCGGAAAATCAACGGAAGCTGACTTGGCAGGAGATGGTGGAGCAGGGCCGTCGGAATCGTCGGCAGGCGGCGATTCTCGAATCGCGCGATGGGCCACCTCCCGTGGTCAAGCCGGAAGCCCGGCCGATTTCGCGTCGCGCCTTGACGGTGCGCAAGTAGGGGCTGAGTTGTTTCATATTTTTCGCGAAACTCCTGAGTTCGGGCGATCGCTCGCCACTCGTGTCGATCCCTTCCTAGACGAGTCCACCAAGGGACATCTGAGACTCGTTGGTGGAGGTGGGGAAGCGATCGTATTCGGTGATCCGGAAAAGCAACTCGCCATCAAACTGCTCGCCCCTCCCGGCAGAGCCCGCTTCGGCTGGGTGCTCGAGGGGCGCGAGGACACGGGTTGGGCGATCCGCGGAGGTGGCCTGGCCGAGGCCGTGGTCCGCTTCGCCTGGTTCGAGAGTTTGTTCGGCAGCGGCCTCGAACTCGATCAGGTCGGCACCGCGGGCGACTTTCTGGTGCTGCGCCAGCCGTTCATCGAAGGCTGCCATCCCGACGAGCCGTCGCTTTCCCGATGGATGACGGAACGGGGTTGGTCCCGTTGGTCGCCGCCGACCGATCTTGAAATGATCGCCAATCTCACCTGGCGCCGCGACGAATGGATCGCCACCGACGTCCGGCCCGAAAACGCCCTCCTCGCGGAAGCCGACGGCGTCATCCGCGCCATCGACTTCATCGTCGGACGGGTCCGATAAACGGATCGCGTCGAAGGCTGAATACACCCGTGCGGGCGTTCATGGCGCAAAGCCGCTGCTTTCGGCCATCGTGAAATCGAGTGGACTGAGGCAGCATTCAGCCAGTCATGAGAAGGCACCTTCCAGTCTCTTTCGCGCTTTTGCTCACCGCGATCACCCTCGCATCCGGGGACGACGCGCGTTATGCGCCGGCGTGGGCCGGGATCGCTCCGAAGCGGATCATCCAGCACCCTGCCTCCGACGGCGACTCACTTGTCCGTGCCGTGGCCGCGCTGCAGCCGGGCGATCAGCTGGTGCTGGCCGCCGGCACCTACCGCGTGGAGCGGATGTGGGACATCCGGGTCAGCGGCACGGCGGAGGCTCCCATCTGGATCGTCGCCGCGGATGGCGCGGCGGTTGTGCTGACCCGGTCCGACGACCGGCAGAATGTCGTCAACATCGGCCAGGGCGGCGCGGTGGAATACCTGTGTCTGCGCGGCGTCGAGATCACCGGAGGCAGTCACGGCCTGCGGCTCGGCCGGTGCCGCGAGGTCTGGATCGACCGGTGCCACATCCATCACACCGGCCAGGTCTGTCTCAGCGCCAACAGCGCCGATACGAGCCGGCTCTTTCTCACCCGCAACCACCTCCATCACGGCGGTGGACACGGAGAGGGCATGTATCTGGGCGCGAACAACGGCGAGTTCATCATGAGCGAAAGCGTGATCGCTTTGAACCACATCCACGATTGCCGGGGGTCGCAGGGCGACGGCATCGAGGTGAAGCAGGGATCGTGGGGCAATCTCATCGCGGAGAATGATATCCACGACACCCAGTATCCCTGCATCACCGTTTACGGCACCGCCGGGAAACCGGTGAACATCATCGAGCGGAATCTCTGCCGGCGCAGCGATGATCACACCATGCAGGTGCAGGGCGAGGCGATCGTGCGGAACAACGTCCTCATCAGCGCGAAGGGATCCGGTTTCGCGAGCACCGATCATCAGGGGAAGACGGTGAACCTCCAGGTCGTCCACAACACGATCATCAATGCCGGCCACGCCTTCAGCGGCGGCTCGTGGAACGGGCGGGAGGGGATGGTGCTGGCGAACAACGTGATTTATTCCCGCGACCAGAACGCCCTGCATTTCGCGAATGGCCGCGAGGGCGTGACCATCACCGGCAACGTCATCGTCGGCCATGGGCCGAAAGAAGGGACTTCGCCGGGACGAGGGCTCGGGGATTTCGCCGGCCTGGACTGGGATGGCGGGAAGCACGATGCCACGCCCGCTCCGGACGCGCCCTTCGAAAAGGCCGATGCGGACTACCTCGCCGAGACCGATTTTTCCGGCCGGCCGCGCACCGGCCCCGTCAGCGGCGCGCGTGTCCGGTGAGCAGGGAGAAGGGCGAATGCCGTAGTCTCAGCCGTCCGCCCCCCGAGGCCATGCGCGCGTTGAACACGAGGGCCCATCCCTTGATCGAACCCTTCGATGCGGCGGCACCGGAGTGAGGCGGGGAAAACCAAAAGACCGGCAAACGGCTGATTTCGCTTGTTCCAGGGTCGGAAGACGGATTGGATGCCGCGATGAGCAAGATCCCCCACCCTGACCGGCGGCGCGACCCGGTTGAATTGTGTCCCACCCAGGAAACCCTCGTTCATGGGATCCGGCACGCATTGACCGTCGGGCGTTTCGTCCATCTCTGGAGCGGTCCGGGAATGGGCACGACCACCGTACTCCGGCATCTCGAAGCGGAGACGGGAGGCGCGTTGCTCAATGCCGCGAGTTTTCTCGAGGCCGCCAAAGGAGAGGATCCGCTGGCGCTCGAGGAGGCGGTGCGGAAATCCATCGGGAAGGCGTTGCGCGACCATGAGACGGTACTCATCGACGATCTGCCCGCGATCGTCCAGGTGATGATCGGCTGCGATTCGCCATGGCCGAGGCGCGGCTGGATCCGGAATGTGTTTGAGATGCTCGCCCATTACGCGGAGGCCCGCGATCGGAGGGTGGTCGTGACCGGAGACGCCTTCGAGAGCCGTTCCTTCCCGTTTGGCATTGATCAATGGAAGGTCGAGGACTACTCGGCCTTCCTTGCGGCATGGCTGGGGAAGGCAAAGGCCGGACGTCTCGACGCGGGCCGGATCCATCGCTTCGCCCCCCATCTGAACGCCTACCAGATCCGCAATGCCTGCCTCTGGACCGCCGGCAACGAGGATCTCGACACGGAGGGATTCATCGAGTATCTGCGCAGCCAGAGGTTGACGAGCAATGTCGATCTCGGCGAAGTGCAGACCGTCACCCTGCAATCGCTTCGCGGAGCGGATGAGGTCGTATCCGCGCTCGAAAACCTCGTGGCGCTCCCCCTCGAGAATGACGATCTCGCCACCCGTTTCCGCCTGCGACCGAAGCGGGGCGTGCTCCTTCACGGTCCTCCGGGGACCGGAAAGACCACGGTGGGACGAGCCCTGGCGCATCGGTTGAAAGGGAAATTCCTCCTCATCGACGGCACCTTCATTGCCGGCTCGGGAATGTTCTACCACCAGGTGGATCAGGTGTTCCGTCTGGCCCGGGAAAACTCGCCGTCCGTGATCTTCATCGACGATGCCGATGCCATCTTCGAGAAGCATGACGAACGCGGCCTCTACCGGTATCTGCTGACGAAACTCGATGGACTCGAGAGTGAAAGTTCCTCCCGGGTCTGCGTGATGATGACGGCGATGAACGTCCGGGATCTGCCCCCGGCTCTGATCCGTTCCGGCCGCATCGAACTCTGGCTCGAGATGAAACTGCCGGATCAAGCGGCCCGGGCCGCCATTCTCGGGGATCATCTCTCCGGTTTGCCGGCTCCGTTCCGCAGGGTCTCCGTCAACGGGATCGCCGCCGATACCGCAGGGCTTGTCGGAGCGGATCTGAAACGGATCGTTTCCGATGCGTGCGCGCTCCGTGCGGCCGACCAGGTAAGGGGAAGTGCCGCGAAGACAGGTCTGCAATACCTGCGTGACGCACATGCCGCGCTGCGGGCACAGCGGGAAGCCGCCAGCGCCGCCATTGGCATCGGAAGCGGTTGCCTCTGAGTCCGGGATGGGGCGGGTGCCGTCTCCCGGCGTCCCCGCGCCCCGCGATGCGTCGGCGTCCCGGGGCCTACAGATTCACCTCTCCCGCCCACGTCTGGTTCTCCAGATACCACGCCACCGTGGCATCGAGGCCTTCATCGAGGTCGATCCCCGGCTCCCAGCCGAGGAGGGACTTGGCTTTGGTGATGTCGGCGGCCGTGTCCTGCATTTCGGAGGCGCTCATGGGTTGCCAGACGATCTCGGCCTTTTTCCCGAGGCGGTCTTCGATCTTGCGGATGAAATCGAGGAGGGAAATCGGAGTCTTGCCTCCGCCGAGATTGATCACCTCGTGTCCGGCCTTGCCCTCGCGTCCCATCGGCTTTCCGGCGAGGATGGTGCCGCGGGCGATGTCATCGACGTAGGTGAAGTCGCGCGTCTGCAAGCCATCGCCGAAGACGGTGATGGGCGTGCCTTCGTGGATCCACTTGATGAAGCGGAAGGGTGCCATGTCGGGTCGTCCGGCGGGACCGTAGACGGTGAAATAGCGCAGGATGGAGACGTCGAGGCCGTAGAGGTGATGGTAGGTGTAGCAGAGCACCTCGGCGGCTTTCTTCGACGCGGCGTAGGGTGAGAGCGGCCGCTCGACGGGCAGGTCCTCGCGGAAGGGCATGGGCTGCCCGGCGTAGAGCGAGGAGGTCGAGGCGAGGACGAGCTTCCCGCAATCGTGCCGGTGCATCAGCTCCATCAGGTTCAGCGCGCCCTGGGCGTTCGAGCGCAGGTAAACGTGCGGATCCTCGATGCTGTAGCGGACGCCGGCGCGGGCCGCAAGATTGAAGATGGCGTCGAAGCGGTGGGCCGCGAAGACGGGCACGAGCTCGTAGAGATTCTCGATGTCGGCCTCGACGAAGGTGAACGCCTCGCGCCCCTCGAGCGAGGCGAGGCGGTGGCGTTTCATCCCCACGTCGTAGGCGTCGTTCAGATTGTCGAGCCCCACCACCTCGATCCCCTGGTCGAGGAGGAGGCTGGAGACGCGCGAGGCGATGAAGCCGGCGCTGCCGGTGACAAGGACACGTTTCATCAAGCGGGGGCGGGCACGCGGATGGCACCCTTGATGGCCTTGATTTCGGCGCTTTTGAAGGTTTCGACAAGCGAATAATCGCTGCGGCGCAGCACGTAGATGATGGAACTGGAGTTTTTCCGGAAGCGACGCTCCATCTTGCGGCCGCCGCAGAGGTAGATGTGGTCGTCGTCGTGGGCGATGCCCTTGCAGAAGGCTTCCTCGGCATCGTGTTCGAAGACGAGCTCGCTCTCGACCATCAATCCCGACCGGTAAGGGTGTTTCACCCGCTTGCCCTTGCTGGAGGTGGCGCAGATGGCGATCTTTTTGCCGTCGAGGAACTGGAAATCGTGGATTTCCCAGCCGAACTCGAAGCGCTCGATCTCCCCGAGATCGCCATCGGTGACGAGGACGCCGCTGTTGGCATACTGGGTGGTGGTGAGCCAGTTCAGCGAGATGTAAAAACGATCGCCTTGGCGCACGATGTGGTTGAGATGATTGTAATTTTTCTTGTATTCGATCTTCCGCCTCGGATCGGGCGGGGTGATGCGGTGGACGCGGGCGAGACGCAGGTCAGGGTCGAAGAGCCAGATCTCGTTCGATTTCGTGGCCGTGAGATAGAGGAATCCATCGACGAAAGACATCTGGTGGAAGTCGGGCGTCGGATCGTAGAGCCGGGTCCGGGCGACCTTGGAGAAGTCATCCAGCCGCAGTTGATAAACCCGGCTGAGGCTGGCGACGTAGAGATGCGGTCCCGCCGCCTCGATGCCCATCATCGCCTCCTTGTCCGAGCTGTGGAAGACACAGCGGTGCTCCCGCGTCACCGTGTCGAAGGCGACGACCTGGCCGCCTTCGGTGGCGAGGAGCAACTGCGACATGGGGCGCGGCGGGCGGGCGGATCAATCGAATCAGAGCGTCACCTTCGCGCCGTTGTTGCGGGCGCTCTCGTAGATCGCGCAGATGAGGGCGACGGCGCGGCGGGCCTCGCGTCCATCGACGCTCGGCGAACGGCCTTCGCGGATCGCGGTGACGACGTCCTCGAAATTCCGCATGTGGCTCTCGAAGTTGATCGCCTTCGGATCATTCGCCCCGAGACCCTTGCCGACGCTGCCCTGCATCAGCGCGGCGCGGACGACCTCGTCCTGCGGAGCCGGCTCGGCGAAGTCCCAGACGCGGAACTTTTCATCGGCGAGGAAGGCGGAGCCCTGATCGCCGCAGATCTGCACCTCGGCCGGGTGCCCGGTCGACGACCAGCAGGCGGTCGAGCCCTGGATGACCCCACGGGCACCACTCGCGAATTCGAGGATCGCGACGGCGGTATCCTCCACCTCGATCCCGCTGTGGGCGAGGCAGGCGGTGGAGGCGGAAACGGAAACGACGTCTCCGGCGAGATAGAGCAACTGGTCGACGAGGTGGATCGATTGATTCATCAGCGCCCCGCCCCCATCGAGGGCCCAGGTGCCGCGCCAGGCGCCGGAGTCGTAATAGGCCTGGGTGCGCCACCATTTCACGTAGGCATCGCAGAGGGTGAGCCGCCCGAAACGGCCGGACTCGACCGCCTTCTTGAAGTGCTCCATCGCCGGATTGAAACGGCGGTTGAAGATACCCGAGAGCGTCACCCCGGCCTCGTCGCAGGCCGCGATCATCTGATCGATCCGCTCGGGCGTGATCTCCAGCGGCTTTTCACAGATGACGTGCTTGCCCGCCTTGGCCGCGGCGAGGGCCGGCTCGAGGTGCGCGCCGCTCGGGGTGGCGATGGTCACGATCTCCAGCTCGGGATCGGAGAGGAAGGCATCGAGATCGGTGTAGCCCTTGCCCCCGTGCTCGGCGACGAGCGCCTCGACCGCATCGGAGCGGCGGCCGAAGAAGGAATGGAGCTCGCCCCCCTGCATCGCATGGATGGCCTTGGCGTGGAAGTTGGCGATCATGCCGGCTCCGATGATTCCGAATTTCATGGTGATGTCTGGGGGGGCTTGGAGGTGGAAAGAGGCCGGATCACGCCGACCGTCGGTTTTTCGTGTAGAAACCGTAGGCACCGAGCAGGAAGAGCACCACGAGGACGACGAGCCCGAAAGTGCCGACCGGGATGCCATCGACCTCCTTGCCCCGCAGCGCCCAGATCGAGCCGAAGGTGGCGACTCCCGTGGCGAAGATCATCAGCGCGTTCAGCGCGATGCGTTTCCCGCCGCGCGGCATGGCCTCGCCGAGAAGCTTCGGCGAATTCATGAGGAGGAGGAAGGTGAAATAGGCGATCGGCAGCAGCGAAGCCCCGATCACCGAGGTGGGCACGGCGAGCTTGGCGCGCGACTGGTCGTTCCAGATCAGCGGGAAACACACCCCGATGAGGCCCGGGATGAGGCTGCCGAGGAAGTGGAGCTTGCGGTCGCCGGGACGTCCGAGGGCTTCGCAGAGGCAGAATCCGTTGATCAGCATCAGGATGATGATCGTGGAAAGGGCCATGCCGAGCACCCCGACGCCGAAGACGACGCGGCCCACCCCTTCTCCCGCGAGGGCGGAGAGCGATTTGGCGAGGTCGGAATCGCGGCGCGACACCAGCATGGCCGTGACCTTGCGGTCGGCGATCGGCAGGGCTTCGCGCAGCTCGGTGACCTTGGCGGCCCGGTCCGCCTCGGGCAGGGCCGCGATCTCGTCGGCGAAGCGGACCTTCACGAAGCGGTCGGCGACACTGTTGAAGCTGCCCGCCTTCGCCGCGACGACGGTGCCGTCGGCGGCGAGGATGTCATCCGTTTTGCCATGGAACTGGCTCGCCGCGGCGATGACGATGCAGCTCGTGGCGAGGAAGAAAGGCACGAAAAGACCGACGCCGAGGTCGGTCATGGCGAGGCCGCGGTGCTCGGGGGTCCAGCCCTTGCGGAGCATCGAGTAAGGCAGGAGGAAGGTCATGTTGATGCCGACCGCGGTGCCGAAGGCGGCGATGATGATGTCGCGCTGGTCGCCGGCGATCAGGGAGGTCCAGACCGCGGCGTTGTCGGCGGTCTGGGCGATGGCCGCGCCGATCACGGGCGAGGGATTTTTCAGCAGGCTGACGTCCGGGACGAAACCCGCGAGGATGAGCCCCCAGTCGAGCGCCCCCGAAGCCGTGAGGCGGCCGACGACGAGAAAGAAGGAGACGACAACGATCCCGACCATGGCCTGGAGGATGCTTTCGAAGACCTTCACCCCGCGTCCGCCCGAATCATAGGCGCGCACGGCGAGGGCGGAGGCGAGGAAAAGGACGATCCCCACCCCCCAGGTCGCGGCCTTCGATCCGTCGAGCGAGGGGATCAGGTTCTGCTGGATCGCCCCGGTGCCGAGGGCGAACTGCGGCAGACACCAGACCATGTTCGCCAGCATCGCGCCCAAAAGCCAGCCCCACGCGAGGACGGGACTCACGAAGGTCTTCACCGACTCGAAGGGCCGGCGCTGGCTCGAGAGGGTGACGTAGGAGATCGCGCAGAGCATCACCACCCCGAGGATCATCGCGAGCGGCTGCAGCCACATCAGGTGGTAATTCAGGATCACGCCCAGGAAGAGCGCGCTCGCGAGCGATCCTCCGCCGAGGGTGATCGCGGCCTGGAGCCAGCCGGGGCCGGACTTTTTGGCGTAGTAACCGAGACGTTTCGCGAACGGGAGCCGGTTGATCTCGGCGAGTTCGGCGGCTTCTTTCAGATTGGGCTGGTATTCACTCATGATGGGGGGCCGCTGGGTTTTTGGGATGCGTCGCGGTTGCGACCTTAGACAGCCTGCCGGAAATCCGTTCGGAGAAGATTGAACTTTTTCCAGCAGGCGGTGTCCCGGGTGCCGATCCGCACGGCCCCTGAGTCTAGCCACGGCGGGGAAGGCGTCAAGGCGCGGGTGGTGGCGGAAGTCAGGAGCCCTCCAACGCCACCACGACCTCTTCGCACCTCTGGCAGAGCCCGCTCGCGACCAAGGGCAGGGAGCGGCGGCAGCGCGGGCATTCGGCATGGGTGGTCGCGGAAACGGTTGCCTTCGCCTCTCCATCACTTTCGGAAACGGTGAAGTCGGAGATCATGAGGAACTCCAGAGCTTCCTCGCGCGATCCCCGGAGCAGCGCGCGCGCCGGATCATCGGCGGGCAGGTGGAAGACGACCGAAGCAGACTCGCGCTTCTTGAACTCGTCCGCCTTCACCGCCGCGTCGATCGCGACCTGGGCGAGGTCGCGGAGGCGCGAAAGCTGGGCGATCTGGTCCGAGGCGGCCGTGCCGGCATAGTCGGGCTCGGCCTCGGGGAAGAGCTCGAGGTGGACCGACTCCTTCTTGCCCGCGTATTCCCAGGCCTCGTCGGCGGTGAAGGAAAGGACGGGGGCAAGCAGCTTCACGAGCGCCTCGAAGACCCGGAACATCGCCGTCTGCGTGGCGCGGCGGCGCGGGGACGCGGCGGCATCGCAATAGAGGCGGTCCTTCGTGATGTCGATGTAGAGCGCGCTGAGATCGACCGTGCAGAATTGATTGAGGGTGTTGAAGACCTTCCGGAACTCGTAGGCGGCATAGGCCTCGCGGCACTCGACGACGACCTGATGGAGCCGCTCGAGGATCCAGCGGTCGATCAGGGAGAACTCCGCGTCGGCGACGGCATCTTTGGATGCGTCGAAGTCATACAGGTTCGCGAGGAGGATGCGCAGGGTGTTGCGGAAGCGGCGGTAGGGCTCCGCGGTCTGCTTGAAGAGATCCTCGCCGAAGGGCACCTCGTTCTGCCAGTCGACGCTGCTGACCCAGAGACGGAGGATGTCGGCGCCGTATTTGTTGTAGAAGTAGGCGGCATCGACCGGCTTGCCCGACTTCGCGGCTTCGGACTTCGAGATCTTCTTCTTGTCCTGGTCGACGACAAAGCCGTGCGTCATCACCGCCCTGTAGGGCGCGGCGTCGCGCACCGCGACACTGAGCATGAGCGAACTCTGGAACCAGCCACGGTGCTGGTCGGTGGCCTCGAGGTAAAGGTCGGCGGGACAATGCAGTTCGGGATGGCGGTCCATCACCGCGACGTGGCTGGAGCCCGAGTCGATCCAGACGTCGAGGGTGTCGGTGCAGCGGGTCGTGCCTTTCGGCAGACCGAGTTGCTCCGCCCACCAGGCGTCGTCCTTTTCAAACCAGAGATTCGTGCCGCCCGACTCGGTGAGATCGGCGACGCGGCGTGCCAAGCCCGCGTCAAGAATGGGCTCGGAGGTCTGCGCGTCGTAGAAGACCGGCAGGGGCACGCCCCAGGTGCGCTGGCGCGAGATGCACCAGTCGGGACGCGACTCGACCGTTCCGTAGATGCGGTTGCGGCCCCAATGCGGCAGCCACTGGACGCGGTCGATCTCCTTCAGCGCGGTGCCGCGAAGGGCATCGATCTTGATGAAAAACTGCGGCACCGAGCGGAAGATGACCGGCGTCTTCGAGCGCCAGCAGTGCGGGTAGCTGTGGAGGTAGTTCTCCTTGCCAACGAGCGCGCCCTTTTCCGCGAGCAGCTTGATGATGGGCACGTTCGATTCGTGGACGTGCTGGCCGACGAGGAAATCGACGCCGACTTCATCGGTGAA
>JALRFZ010000233.1 GCA_023253615.1 Verrucomicrobiales bacterium
CTGGCCGACCGCTACGTCGGCGACCTCCTCGCCGCGGTCGATCGCACGGGACTGCGCGACAAAACCACCATCGTCGTGGCCACGGATCACGGTTTCAAGACGGTGACGAAATTCGTGCAGCCCAACGTCGCTTTGAAGAAAGCCGGCCTCGCGCGCGGACTCGGCCCCACCATTTCCTCGTGCGACGCCTACGTCATGGCCCAGGGCGGGATGGCCTTCGCCTACGTGACGAACCCGGCGCGCCGCGCGGCATTGCTCCCGCAATTGAAGGAGATGTTTTCGACCATGGAAGGCATCGCCGAGGTCATCGACGGAGAGGACGGCCACCGCCTCGGCATGCCGAAGCCGGACGAAAATGACGGAATGGGCGACCTCATTCTCTACGCGGCGGAGGGTTACGCCTTCCGCAAGGATGTCACCGGCGACGAGGTCGTCGTCCCTGCCGTGAACTACGCGGGCACCCACGGATACCCCGCGAGCGATCCCGAGCTCGACGGCATCTTCATCGCGAGCGGAGCCGGCATCAAAAAGGGCGTCGTCCTCGACCGCGTCCGCAATCTCGACGTCGCCCCGACCCTCGCCAAGGTGATGGGTGTGACCCTGCCCGAGATCGATGGCAAGGTGCTTGAGGAGATTCTGGAACAGTAAATCGCCACGCTCGATGCGGGAATCCCGGGCGCTTTTCTGATCCCGGCTTGATTGACGCCTCGGCCATCTATTCGAGAAGCCCCGCCAGAATCCCCGCCACCGCGACCGCGGGTTCGAGATCACCATCGACGGCGATGAGCTTGTCACCGTCATCCTCCCGCGGCCTCTCATACCTGGCTTTCAGCTTTTCGTAAACGGCACGACCGGCATCGCTCACCGAATTGGGATCGTTCTTTCTCGAAGCGAGCCGTTGGATCACGATCGCCTCACCGGCATCGACCCGCAGGATCGCGGTGCGGGCACCCGCCGCGCATGCCGCTTCCCGGGCGAGCAACCGCTCGCGGCGTTCGCGGAAATTCGCGTCGAGAATGACGACCCTGTGCGCTCCCGTGGCGGCGCTCGCCCGTTCAAACAATGCCCGATAGGTGCGATGGGAAAATTCCTCCGAATAAAAGGACTCGGAAAGCGGCTCCGAGGGCGCGACCCCCGCCAACTCCTTCCGGATACGATCGCTGGAAAATACCGGCCACGCTTTTCCGGAAGCTTCGTGCAGGGCCTCCGCCACGCTCGACTTCCCCGAGGCCGGCAGTCCGCAGAAAATCAGCCACAGCGGCCCCTCCTCCTCCACTGCGGCCGCCGCCACAAACCGGAGGTATCGATGTGCCTCGAGATCCGCCGCGGTGCGATCGGCCTCGGGTATTTCAGGTTCGCGCGCCTGAAGAGCCGAGACCTTGGCGCGCACCATGGCCCGGTAGCGGACCAGCGCCGGAAGGACTCCCGCCAGCTCCTCGTCGCCGCTTTCCGCGAGGACCGTCGCCAGGTATCGCCGCGCCAACTCCGGGTGCCCGCGGAACCTCAGGTCCATCACGAGAAACGCATGCTCCGTCGCGACATCGGCACAGCGAAACCCGGGATTGAATTCGATACAGTCATAGATCGCGGGCGGTTCGACGAGGCAGATATTCCGTGCATGCAGGTCCCCGTGCCCATCGACGACATGCCCCGCGGCAAGGCGTCTCCGCAGATCAGGCAGGAGTCGCTCGAAATCGGCACGGGTCCGGGCCGCGAGGATGGAATGAAGTCTGCCGGGGAAATGATCCCGGCTCTCCGAATAGTTGGCCAGGGCGAGATCGCGCAACTTTTCCGGATCGCCCCACCCATCGATCTCCGGTCCCCGCACGGCTCCGCGATGAAAAGCCACGACCCGCCTCGCAATCGTCTCGATCTGTGCCGGCGTCACCTCGTCCCGCTCCAGCAGGACATCCATCATGCGATCCTGCGGGAGGCGCCACATTCTCACGGCGTGGTCGATGATGATGCCCGGCCCGCCGATGCGGTATTGTCCTCCGATCACGCACAGATCCACGACTTCTTCATAAATCTCCGGGCAAAGGCGGCGGTTCAATCGCAGCTCCTCTTCGCAGAATTGGCGACGCTTCTCCAGCGAAGTGAAGTCGGCGAAGGGCAGGTGGATCGCCTTCTTGAACTTGTAGGCGCGATCTCCCGAGAGCACCACCACCGAGAGATGCGTCTGGAGGATCTCCACCGAATCCGCCCCTTCCGGGTAGATCGCCGGATCGCGGAGAGCTTCGATGCGGGCGGGGTCCATGGTGGTCTCATCACACCCTACACCCGTTTCCGGGCCACCGCCGCGTTCATCTCTGCCATCACCCTTTCAACACGGAGAAATCGGCGAAGGCGAGATACAGGATCACGACAAATGCGACGATGCCGAATCCGAGCGGCTTCGCCCATTTCCACGGCGTGAGGTCGACCTCGCCGCTGTAATGATGCTCCCAGGGCTGCGGCAGGGGCCGGACCTTGCTCATCACGAACTGGAAAACCATGAGCGCCGCAAAGACGATCCCGATGAAGTGGAACCCGTGCACCTTCTCCGCCCAGGTCGTGAAAGGCGGCACGAAATATCCGAGGATGAGGATGATACATCCGGCGACAAGCGAGATGTTTGCCGCGAGCGCCCCGCCGCGTTTGAGGAGGAATCCGGCGAGCACGACGGAGAAGATGGGGATGAAATACAGCGCGTTCATCTTCTGGAGGTAACCGAAGAGGCTATCCTGTCCCGCGAGGAGAGGCGCGGTGCTCATCGCGAAGATCGCGATCACCATGCCGACCATCTTGCCGTTGTGGATCACCTTTTTCTCGTCGACGGCGTCGTGCTTGAAGAGATGTTTGTAGACCCCGAGGGAAAACAGCGTCGCCGTTGAATTGAGCGCCGAATTGAAGGAACTCAGAATCGCCCCCACCATGACCGCGGCGAAGAATCCGGTGAGCCACTTCGGCAGCACGTCGCTGACGAGCGTGCCATAGGCGTGATCCGGTTTGAAGCCCTCGCGGGTTCCATAAAGGTGGAAGGCGATGATCCCCGGCAGTACGAGCACAAGCGGGGCCATCACCTTGAAAATCCCCGCGATGAGAACGCCCTTCTGCCCCTCGGCAAGGTTCGTCTCGCCGAAGGTGCGCTGGATGATCTGCTGGTTCGTCGTCCAATAAAACAGATTCAGCAGGAGCACCCCGGTGAAGAGGGTCGAGAAAGGGACCGAAGAGTCTTTGCCACCGAGCGAGTTGAATTTCTCCGGATGCGACTCCTTCAACGTCGCGAGCGATTCGAGGAGCCCGCCGTCGCCCACCGCGCCGAGCGCGAAGACGGTGATCATGATGGAACCGACGAGCAGCCCGAATCCATTCAGCGTGTCGGAAACGGCGACGGTGCGCAAGCCGCCGAAGATCGCGTAGATCGATCCGACGATGCCGATGAACCACACGGTGATCCA
>JALRFZ010000290.1 GCA_023253615.1 Verrucomicrobiales bacterium
GGACGCGCCATGAAAGCGCCCCTCCCCCTCCTCCTCGCCGCCGCGCTTTCCGCACCGGCTTGGTCGGTCTCTCAGGAGATCGCCCCCCTTCCCGGTAGCGCGCCGCTCGACTGGACCGAGGAAGATCCGTCGGTCCGCGTCATGGATGGCGCGCACGCCTTCATCGAACGGATGATCGCCGGGACCGCGGCCAAGACCCCGGCCTTCCCGCTCGACGAAACGGCCCGCGGGGAGTTCATCCGGACCTCGCGGGAATCACTCGCGCGCAAACTCGGAGTCGTCGACGCGCGGACCGCCCCGGATCTCGAATTCATCGCGACCGATCCGGTCTCCTTCGAAGGGGAGCCGGGCACCCCGAAGGTGGCCGAAGGCCCCGGATTCCGCGTCCACGCGGTGCGATGGCGGGTGCTGCCGGGCTTCACCGCCGAGGGGCTCTACGTCAATCCCGTCGCCGCGGAAGGCGAAATCTCCTCGCCTCCCCTGATGGTGCTGATGCCCGACGCCGACGAGACGCCCGAGGATCTTCTCGGCATGACGCCAGCCTTGGAGCCGAAGGAGCAGATCGGCCTGCGCTTCGCGATGGCGGGATTCCGGATGCTCATCCCAGCACCGGTGAACCGCTCGCTTTTTGTTGGTTTGTCAGGCGAGGACCAGTCCATCGCGAAGACGGCCCAGAGCCATCGCGAGTGGATCCATCGCCAGGCGTTCCAGATGGGGCGTCATCCGCTCGGCTACGAGGTGCAAAGCCTCCTCGCCGCGGTCGATTGGCTCGGGCAGACCTTCCCCGGCAGCGAGGTGACGGCGGCGGGCTACGGTGAAGGCGGACGCGCCGCCCTCTACGCCGCCGCGCTCGATCCACGGATCGACCACGCCTTCGTGAGCGGGGCTTTCGCGCCACGCGACGCGGCCTGGGCCGAGCCGATCCACCGGAATCTCTTTGATCTCCTCCCCGACCACGGCGATGCCTCGGTCGCCGCCCTCATCGCCCCGCGCGTCCTCCTCGTCGAGCACACCGCCTTTCCGGAGGTGACGGATCAAAAGGGGGAACTCCGGACCCCGCCCTTTTCCGAGGTGGAGAGGGAATGGAAACGGATCGAAAGAGTCCTCAACGCCTTCGCTCCACCTCCTTCCTTTTTTCTGAACGAGGCGCACGACGGCGCCCGCGGCGACTATCCCTCCGTCGCCGGTTTTCTCCAGGCGATGGGACGCGAGCCCGAGGTGGACCGGACGCCCCCCCTGGGTCTCGTCATCGACGAGCGGTCCGGCTTCGATCCCGCCGCGAGGCATCGCCGCGTCTTTCTCGGAATGGAGGCGCACGTGCAGGGCCTCGTGGATGCATCGGAAACAACGCGCGGGGAATTCTTTCTCTTCGCCGCCGAACCCGGCCTGAGGCCCGGAAAATGGTCGACCGAAAAATCCCATCCGACGCTGGACCCGGCGGATTTCGTGATGCGGGCGGAGGAATGGCGGACGCGGTTCGAGGAAGAGATCCTCGGCACCTTCGATGAAGAGCGTCTCCCGCTGAACCCGCGCACCCGCAAGCTGGAGGAGACCGACGCGTGGACGATGTGGGAGGTGGGACTGGCGGTGTATCCGGAGCTCGAATCCTGGGGCGTGCTGCTGATGCCCAAGGGCATCCCCCCGGGAGAACGCCGCCCTGTCGTCGTCTGCCAGCATGGTCGCCACGGGGTGCCGCGCGATGGGATCGACGCGGGCAAGCCGGCCTACAACGACTTCGCCGCCCGCCTCGCGGAGCGCGGCTATATCACGTTCTCCCCGCACAACCTCTACCGCCACGAAGACCGCTACCGCTGGCTCGACCGCAAGGCGAACCTGATCGGAGGGACGCTCTTCACCTTCATCGTCGCCTCCCACCGTCAACAGCTCGACTGGTTGAAAACCCTGCCGGAGGTCGATCCCAAGCGCATCGCATTCTACGGTCTTAGCTACGGCGGCGAAACGGCGGTGCGGGTGCCGGCGGTGATCCCGGACTACTGCCTTTCGATCTGCTCGGGGGACTTCAATCACTGGACCCGCAAGGTCGCCGATCCCGATTTCCCGGGCGGCTTCATGAAAAGCATCGAATGGGAGATGCCCTACTGGAATCTCGGCAACACCTACGACTACGGGGAAATGGCGGCCCTGATTTTTCCACGTCCCTTTTTCGTGGAGCGCGGTCATCACGATCTCGTCTCGACCGATGCCTGGGTGGCGTACGAGTATGCCAGGGTGCGCCACCTATACGCCCGCTTCGACCTCGCCGGGCGCACCGGAATCGAGTTCTTCCACGGCGGCCACTCGATCCACGGCGTCGGCACCTTCGATTTCCTCGACCGTCACCTGATGCCGGAGGCACCCTGACACGCGATTCTTGGACTCCCTTTATTTACAAGATCCGAAATATCGTATAATTTAAAGATTAAGCCCCATTTTTCAGAATCACTTAAAAATTCCGTTTCCAAAAAACCCGGGATGTTGCGATCCTCCGTAAAATTTTTACCGATCATCATGCGCAGCGTGTCCACATGGATCCTTGGGTTGGCAGCGGCCGGAATGGTGTCACCGGTGATTGCGCAGCAGATCCAGGCGACCTCGACGCCCTCCGCCTCCTTCATTCCGCCAAGGACGGAATCCGTTGCCGGCGGCGCAGAAGTGTCGCCCGTGTTGCCGCTTGCCTCATCGGGCATGGGGCACCTCATCCCGGGCGCATTCCCGATCCCGGCTCCGCGTCCCACCTTGCCGAAAGTCTTCGCTCCGACCCAGCCCCGCCGGATTTTCACCCGCTTCCCCTGGAAGCTGGATATCGTCACGACCGTTTTCTGGATCGGCGAAACACCGACCGCGAACAATCCGGTGCCGAATACCGTCAGCGCGTGGGACCGCCGGTGGACTTCGAACTTCGGCGGCTACGACGACCCGGATCCCGACGCCCGCGAGGGCTTCCTGCCGAAGGGATTCACGCCCGGACAGAATCCCTTCTACTTCGCCCTCCCCTACAACGACATCACCCGCACCGGGACCAAGGCCTCGGCGAGGGCCATGATCCCCTGGTTCGAGGACACCTTCTACCGGAACGGCAGGACGGTCCTCAAAGGGCGTTGGATCGCGATCCGCAAAGGAGACAGGGTCTGCTACGCCCAATGGGAGGACGTGGGTCCCTTCGAGACGGACGACTGGCAGTATGTCTTCGGAGACCAACCGAAGCCCACGACGAAAATGAACCGGGGCGCCGGCCTCGACGTGTCGCCCGCGGTGCGGGACTATCTCGAATTCGGCGGAGGCTACGGCACGGTGGACTGGCGCTTCGTCGATATCGACGAGGTTCCGGACGGCCCCTGGAAGCAACACGGGGCCAACAATCCCTTCGCGAACTCGACGCTCAAAGGCGAAGAGCCGGGCTCGGCTTCGGAAAGCATTCTCCGCGTCCGCGAGTTGCGCGACCGGCTCATGGCCTCGCTCGACACCCCGGAGGATGAATCGAATCCCGGGGCCGCCGGGCAGCGCTGAGATCAGGGAAGCACTTCCTGCTTCGCCTCGAAGCGCAGGGTCCGCGGCAGCACGTCGGGCGATTCCTCCTCGCCGTCGAAGATCACGACAATCTCCTCGAAGCGTCCCTCGCCCCAGGCCTCGCGGGTGAGCAGCCAGGTGCGCACGAAGCGGGCCACCGCGATGCGGCCGTCGTCCTCGATTTTGGCGATCGTGTCAGGATCGGCGGCGCGGATGGCGAGTTCGCTGGTGATGCCCCTTTCCAGCTCGGCGAGATCCTCGCCGGCATCCCAACGCGCCCAGCCGGACGAGGTCTTTTTCCCGACCCGTCCCGTGTCAAAGGCCACCGGCAGCGTCGGACGCACCCGCGGAGCCCGTACCACGAGACGTTTTCCGTCCGACGTGAGATTCCATTCGTCGTTCAGATCGATGTGAAAGCGGTAGGTCGCCGGCACCGTGATCTCGGAGACGTTCGTCGACATCGGCAGCTTTTTCCCGAACACTTCCAGATTCGTGGTGCGGGCGAATCGCTCGCTGGCCTCCGCCGTGGCGATCTCGAGGTGGCTGCCGGTGCCGGATTTCACGGTCAGTTCCCTCCATTCGTGGAAGGTGTTGATGACCTCCTCGGGCCGGAAGAGTTTCACCAATTCCACCGCGGCCCCCTTCGCCGTATCGATCACCTTGTCGACGGTACCCGTGGTCTTGTCGACGGTGCGCTCGACCTGGCGCAGAAAAGCGAAATAGACGATCAGGGCCGCCACAACGAGGGTGAGGAAGACCCGGAAAGCGGTGCCCGGAATCCACCACCCCGGCGACCGTTCCGGCTGGATCACGGGGGGCTTTTCTTCGGAGGGATCGCTCATTGAAAATAACGCCGCTGCTTTTCGGAAATGGGCAGCCCGACGATCTCCATGACGCGCAGCATATCCTCCCAGACCTGGCGTTTCGCCACCTTGCCTTCCTCGGCCGAAGCGGCCTCCTGCCGCAGGAGGTAGCTGGGATGATAGGTCACGATCACGGGAATGTCCGCGAAGTGATGGGTGTCGTTGCGGAAGGCCGCGAGCGCCCCGCCCTTTTCGAGGAGGCCCTCCGCGGCGGTCCGGCCGAGGGCGACGATCACGCGCGGACGCAGCACCTCGATCTCGGCACGGATAAAGGGCAGGCACGAGGCCATCTCCTCCTGGGTCGGGGTGCGGTTGCTCGATCCCTGGAAACGCCCGTCGCCTTTCTTCGGGCGGAATTTGACGATGTTCGAGATATAGACCTCCTCGCGCGACAGGCCCATGGCCTTGAGGATCTGCTCGAGCTTCTGTCCCGCGGGTCCGACGAAGGGTTTCTTCTGCTTTTCTTCCTCGGCGCCGGGAGCCTCGCCCACGAAAACGATCTCGGCCGAAGGGTTGCCGGAAGCGAACACGACCGTGTCGAAGAGCGTACCCAACTCCCTCGGGGCCGGGGCTTGTTTCACGGATTTGAAAATCGCATTGAGCTGGGCGCGACGCCATTCCTCGGTGCGCTCCACCACCGCCTCAACCGAGGCAGGCGCGGACGCGGGAGAGACGGCCGGTATCTCTGCCGGAAGGGGTGCTGGAGGCGTCGTGGCCTCGACCGCAGGCGCACCCGTCTCCGCGACGGGCACCGCTGACACCGCCGCGACCCGGGCCGCCGCGGCGAGCGTGCGACGCCGTTCCTGGATCATGGAAGGAATGCCTCGCAGGATCTCCACGCCTTCGGGAGAAACCGGCACGGCATCGCCGCCCCGAGCTTTTTCACGCTCGAGGATCTCCGCCAGCAGGCCGAGCCCTGCCGCCAATCCTGGATTTGCCGCCATCCCGTGCAGTGTAGCGTGACCCGGGACCGGGCCAACCCCATTTTTCGGGAAAAACGCCCTTTCAAAAAGCAGCCCATCGCCCCCAGGCCCACGCTCCGAGACAGGCGATCGCGAGGATCAGATGGAGAAGTCCGTAGATCCGGAAGGGCAACCGCCATTGCAGCACCACCGCGTAGATCGCGAACGAGAAATAGAGCGATTCCCGGAAGGCGACACCGGCGGTTTGAAAAAGGATCAGCGCAAGGAGAAACACGGCCTTCGCGTAATAAGCCCACTTCGCCGCGGCGAGAGGAGAGGTCTTTTCATCGCGGTATTTCGCGAAGATGTCCTCCTCTTTCCGGATCCAGATCCGCCGCTCGAGGTCGAGATGCACGAACACGATGGCGATGACCAGAATCCAGAACATGACGTGCCCCGCTCAGTTTTCACAGGGTGCCGCGAGAACCCGGTTGTTGTAGGTATCGCAGACGTAGAGGCGGCCATCCGGACCGACGCGCACCCCGTGCGGACGACGCAATCCGGTCTCGGGCAGGGTGGCGCCGATCCCGTCGGACGCCACGGGAGGTTTTCCGGCAATGAGCGTGATCTTGCCGCTCTCCGGATCGTAGCGCCGGATGCAGTGGTTCTCCGCATCGGCGATGAGGACACGTCCCCGCGGGTCCATCGCCACGTATTTCGGTCCGTTCATCATGGCCTCGATCGCAGGCCCGCCGTCTCCGCCGTAGCCCTTTTTGCCGGAACCATTCACGACCGTGCGCACCTTTCCGTTCTTCACCTCGACGAGCGCGTTTCCGCCCCGCAGCAGCACGTAGAGCGTGCCGTCGGCGGCTTCCGTCACGGCACGGGTGTCCCCCATCGTCGCCTCGAGCGCCGGCGTCCCGTCAACCGGCAGCCCGCCCTTGCCATTGCCCGCGACGGT
>JALRFZ010000295.1 GCA_023253615.1 Verrucomicrobiales bacterium
CGGAAATCGTGATGGATCCGAGAAGATCGACCTCGGTTGCGGGCCCGGTGTAAAGGCCGGACTCCTGATCGGGGAAGAAACGAACGGCCTTGCCATCCACGCCGACGGTCGATTGGAGAGATCCCGCCTGCCGGAGACGGAGCGGTCCCGATACGGGCTCCTCCGGAAGCGAAGCCCCGTCGAAGGTCCAGTGGGCGACCAGACCGGCATCGAATGCGAGCGGAGAAGTCTCTCCCGCCGCAGGGAGCTCCGCCGGAAGGTAGGTCGCACGTCCTGCGGGAAGAGACGATTCGATCAAAGGCGGAAGGGGCGGCTCCGTCCTCCCGGAAAGGCCCGGAATCCCCACCCACGCGAGGACTCCGCCGGCCAGCAACAGAGCCGCGGCCATCACGGCCGCTTTTGGCGGAACCTTCGAAGGCGGTTTCCCCTTCTTCAACTCACTGATTTGCCCGGCCGCCTCCGCGTTTTCCGGATCGATTTCGAGGCTCTTGGCGAACAGGATCAACGCCCGGTCCTTGGAAGCCCGGTCCTTCGTCGTGCTCCAATGCCCTGAGTGCGCCTTCCCGCAATCGACGAGCACATCCGCCCGGTACGGTGCGATCACGGCGGCGTCCTCCAGTTCGCGGATCGCGTCGGGGAAATTGCCGAACTTCAGGAAATTGCGGCCTTTCGCGAGATGGCGTTTCAGTTTCTCGCAAAGATTTTCCCAATCCTCGTCGGACAGTCCCGCCGACCGGGCGATCTCCCGGACCCTGGCTTCGGTGAGCGCCCGCTCCGGTTCGGCGAGCTGGATTTCCAAGGCCTTCTCGAGAAAATTGGCGAGGTCGGCTGAAAACAGATGGGAAGGCATCCCGGAAGACTGCCAGAAAAGGCCGGGACTGACAATCCCAATGGTACCTCCCCCACCCCGGACCGCGGCCCGGGGTGGGCGGCCGGTCGAAATGCGGGATGGCGGAATGGGTCGGACTGTGTTTAAATTCCCCGAAAGTCATGGGCGTCAGCAACACATCGGGGGAGCCGGGTCCGGAATCGGACGACCTGCCCCTCCCGCCCCGCCTCCAGGGCACTCTCGAGCGCTTCCGGGAGCGCCTCTGGTCGGTCAAGATCGCCGAGGGTGCCCTCGCCGGGATCCTCGGGCTCGTGCTGTCCTACCTGCTCGTCTTCGTCCTCGACCGCTTTTTCGATACCCCGGCTTGGCTGCGCGCCCTGCTCCTCACCGCGGGCTTCGCGGTGCCGGCACTGGGCCTGCCCCTGCTCTGGCACCGCTGGGTCTGGCGCCAGCGCACCCTCGGCGACGCCGCCCGCTACCTGAAACGCCGCTATCCGAAGATCGGCGATGAATTGCTCGGCATCGTCGAGCTGGCGCACCACCACCCCTCCGACCAGAGCCAGGTCCTCGTCACCGCGGCGATGCGGCAGGTCGACGAGCGCATCGGCGACCGCGATTTCTCCGATGCCGTGCCGCTCCGCCGCCACCGCCGCCGCCTCCGCGGCGCGCTCGCCCTGCTCGCCGTGGCCGGTCTGCTCCTCGTCGTCGTCTCGGATGCGGCGCGCAACACGCTCGCCCGATGGGTGACGCCGTGGAAAGCGGTGGATCGCTACACCTTCGCCCAGCTCGAGGAGGTGCCGGAAACGCTCGTGGTGCCCTATGCCGAGCCTTTCGCCCTCGAGCCCGGCCTCGCCGCGGAGAGCGAGTGGAAGCCCGGCGAAGCCTCCCTGCGGCTCCCCGGCCGGACGCGACTCGCCTCGCCCCGCGAAGACGACCGCTATGCCTTCTCCGTACCGCCGCAGAAGGAGGCGGGCCGCCTTTCCCTCCGCGTCGGCGACGCCCGTGAAGAGATCGCGGTGGAGCCGCTGCCGCGTCCCGAGCTGACCTCGCTCGAGGCCGTCGTGCGCCTGCCCGATTACCTCCGCTACGAGGACGACCCCGTCGTGCCGGTGCGGGGCAACCAACTGCGGGTGCTCGAAGGCGCCTCCGTCACCCTGCGCGCCACGACGACGCGCGATCTCGCCTCGGCCGAATCCGACGGCGCCCCGGCCCGCATCGAGGGGGCCGTCTTTTCCACCGGTCCCTTCGAGGTCGCCGCTCCCGCGACGCGGCGTTTCGCCTGGAAAGACGTGCATGGGCTCGAGGCGAAGAGCCCGCTGGAGCTCGGGCTCACTCCCGTGCCCGACGAGCCCCCCGCGATCCAGGCCCACCAGGTCGAGGCGAAACGGATGATCCTCGAGGACGAGGTCGTGACCTTCGACGTGCGGGCGAAGGACGATTTCGGCTTGCGGGAAGTGGGGCTGGAGTGGCACCGCGCCGGTGAGAACCGCGACGAGGACGCCGAGGCCGGAGAAAAGCCCGTCGCCGCCGGTGCGCCCGAGAAGACGACCATCGACGTGCGCGGCACCTTCTCGGCGAAACGCGAGGGGATCCGGCCCGGCACCTACCAGGTCCGTGCCTTCGCCACCGATTTCCTGCCGGGTCGCGCCCGGACCTATTCGCCCGCCTTCCTTCTCCAGATCCTGAGTCCGGAGGAGCACGCCCGCTGGCTCACCGAGGAATTCGCGAAATGGTTCCGCAACGCCCGCGAGACCTACGAACGCGAGCAGCAACTGCATGAGACGAACCTGGCCCTGCGCGAGCTCTCCCCTGCCGCGCTCGACGAGCCCGAAAACCGGCGTCGGCTCCAGGAGCAGGCTTCCGCCGAGTCCGCCAACGCGCGCCGGCTCGACGCCCTCACCCTCGCCGGACGTGGTCTCATCGGGGAAGCGACGAAGAATCCCGAATTCGATGCCGGTCGCCTGGAGCGCTGGGCCGGGATGAACCGCGCCCTCGAAGCGATCGCCCGCGAACGCATGCCCTCCGTCGCCGACCTCCTGCAGCAGGCTTCCCGCGCTCCCGGGGCCACCCCCGCCGGCACGGAGAATGCGGAATCCGGAGAGCCCGGAGGCGGATCCAAGGGCGATCCGGCGGCCACGCCCGCAACCCCTTCCCTGTCCGATCGGGAAAAGGGCCTCGTGCCCGAAAAGGGGAAAGAACCGGCCGCGCCTTCCGATGGAGACACCGGCGGCACCGCGCCCTTGCGCCTGCCCGTCACCACGCTCGACGCCGCCCCTGACAAAGACGCCAAAAAAGAAGACGCCGGAGGGGACGGCGGCGACACGCCCGCACAAAAGACCCTCGACCGCGCCATCGAGGAGCAGCAGGCCCTCCTCGCCGAATTCGCCAAGGTCGCCGACGAGCTCGCCGCGATCCTTGCCAGCCTCGAGGCCAGTACTTTCGTGAAGCGGCTCAAGGCCGCCTCGCGGAAACAGACCGAGCTGGCCGACACCCTCGCCACGACCCTCGCGGGCAGTTTCGGGCTCCCCCGCCAGCGCGTCGAACAACAGCTGCGCGAAGTCGGCGAGCGCGTCGCGAAGAGCCAGGAAGAGCAGAGCCGTTTCGTCCACCACATCCAGACCGACCTCGAGGCCTATTACCAGCGCAAGCAGGATCCCATCTACCTCAACGTCCTCGATCAAATGAAGGATCGCGCCGTCGTCCCCGGCCTGCGCCAGGTCGGCGAGGAGACGCTCGTGAATCTCGGCGGGCGTTCCGTCGCCGCCTCGGAGTTCTGGGCCGACACCCTCGACCGCTGGGCCGAGGAACTCGTCGCGGCCGCGCCGGACCAGGAGGGGCAGCAGGGCCGGCAGGGAGATCAGAAGAGCCTGCCACCCGAGATCGTCCTGCGCATCATGAAGGTGCTGCAGGAGGAAATGCAGCTGCGCGACGAGACCCGCGAGATGGAGGAGACCCGCCCCGCCTTCGCGCCGGACGTCTACGCCTCGAAGGTGCGCCCCCTCGAATATACCCAGACCGACCTGCGCGAGCGGATCGACTCCGTCATCGAGGACATCCTCGCCCTTCCCGAAGCCGGCGATTTTCAGAATGAGATCCTCCTTCTTTCCGTCGTCTCCGACACGATGCGCCGGGCCCACGCCGTGCTCGCCCGCCCCGACACCGGGCCCGAGGCGATCGCCTTCGAGACCGAGGTGATCGAGCTGCTCCTGCAATCCAAACGCCAGCAATCCAGCGGTGGCGGCGGTGGCGGCGGCTCGAACAGCCCGAATCCCTCCGGAGGCAACAGTGGCGGCGGCAAAGGCTCGGCCCTGAGCGACATCGGACCTCAGGGCAACCCCTCCGAGGCTCCCCCCGCGCTCGATCGCGAGGTCGAGCAGTCCACCGGGAAAGCCGGTCGGGAGCTGCCCGAGGAATTTCGCCGCGGCCTCGACACGTATTTCAATCAACTCGAATCGAACTGATCCTCTCATGCGCATCCTTTCCCTCGCCCTGCTCCCCGGCCTCCTGCTAGCCACCGTCGTGGCCCAGGAAGGCATCGACGAGCCGGATCCCTTCGGCGTCGTCGGTGAAAAGGCCGGCGATGCGGCCGCGGACGCCGAAACGCCGCCCGCCAAACCCGCGCCCGGAGCCTCCGACACCGCGGAGAAGGCCCCGCTCGACGCCCAGATCTCCCAGCACATCCTGAAGCTCGCCGAAGTCGAGCGCGACAACCGCATGAGCTTCATGCGCATCGTCATCGACGACATCGTGCGCCTCTGCGAGCTCGACGCCGCCCAGCGCGAGCGTCTCGAACTCGCCGCCCGGGGGGCCTCCGAGCGGTCCATGAAAGAATGGCACGAACAGGCCGAGCGTTATTTCCGCACCCGCCTCGAGAGCGCCGACCCCGATGCCGTGAAGGAAATG
>JALRFZ010000365.1 GCA_023253615.1 Verrucomicrobiales bacterium
CTGCCCGCCCTGGAATTGCCTCGCGACGCTGGCGTCATTCAGACCGAACCAGGGCAAACCGACGCGGCTGATCTGCCAATGGAGATCGCCGGGATCCCATTCGTTCGAGTTCACGATCGCACTGAGTTCATGATCGAAACGATCGACCTTCATCCAGACGGCCATGGTCAGCTCGGAGAACTCGCCGGGCAGGTCGAACTCGACGAAATCGCTGTCGCGATCGAAGAGCAGGGCCTGCTTCTCCGGCCATCGACCACTCACCCAGCGCGCCCCCGCGATCTCGCCATCGGACATGGCGGGATGCTTCGCGGCATTCACGAGACGGTCTCCGCCGCCGTCGAACGTGTAGAAACCGATCAGGCCGGGAGAATCCGCGAAATCTTCGCGCCAACGCTCCCAGCGCAGGTAGCCGATCGCGCCGGGCGTGAGAAACTCGTTTTGCCCCGCTCCCCCGGCGCGCCGCAAATCACCCCCGGCATAGCGGAAGGAATCCCCCACCAGCGCGGGCTGGAGCAATGCATCGGACCCGGGATCCCGCACATTGACCTGGCCATCGAAGACATGGAGTTCGCTCGCGCCGCTTTGCCGATCGACGATGACGCCGAACTCGGTGCCGAGATCCTCGTAGTCGATCCCGGGTGAATGAATCGTGAATCCCTGCGCCGGCGGCGGCACGATCGCGCGCACATTGCCGTGCGCGAGCTCGACGTGAAACGCGTCCTTCACCGTGAATTCCACCGGGGCACGCATCACGAGGTCGGCTCCGTTTGCAAAACGCAGGTGGACGGCCCCGTCCACCAGATGATAGGCGCCCTTCCCGAACCGGATCCGGTCCTCGGGTGCCCGCCCGCCTTCAAAAACGGCGGACGCTTCATCGACGAGCAGCGCGACCCACTCGTCCGCGGGCGGATCCGGCGACTCCAAACCGGCCTTGGGAAGCGATTGCCAGATCAGCGCGATCCCCGCGGCCGCGGCGAGCCCCCAGGGCAGCCAGGTGAGCACCGGCGCGCGCTCGGAATTCCCGGCGACCTCGGCTTCCACACTCCTCCCCGAGGCGAGATCGCAGAGGCCTTCGTCGATGGTTGCGAGAAGGCGGAGCCGCTTCCTTGCCTCGGCACTTTTCCCGAGCAGACGCTCCAAACGCGAAAGATCCGCGGGATCGAGTTCGCCATCGAGATAGGCGGCGAGGAGTTGGTGATCGGACGGACTCATGCGAGGCGGGCCTCCTCCCGTTCGACGCACTCGGCCAATTCCTGACGGATGCGCCAAAGCAATTGGTAAAGGGCGTTGGGTTTCTTCCCGATCCGGTCCGCCATCTCCGTGATGGACGAGCCCGAGACGTGCGCATCGAGAACCATCTCGCGACGCGATTCGGGGAGCTTTTGCAGACAGACCTCCAACGCGGCTAGTTGCTTCTCACGACCCCGGAATTCTCCGAGCCCTTCCTCATTGATCAAATCGACCACGTTCTCCGCGAGCACGAGCCGGTCCCGCGCCCGGGTGCGGCGGAATTTCATGATCTCATACCGCGCGATCACCGTCGCCCATCTGGCGAAGTCGGCCTCGGGATCCCTCAGATCGGAGAATTTCCGCCAGGCGATCAACGACACTTCCTGCATCACCTCGGCGACATCGTGCGGCGAAGGCAGTCCGGCGCGGATGTAGGCGCGGATGGCACGCTCGTGCCGCGTCAGGAGACGCACGAAGCACTCGTAGCTCGAAGGGTCTGGCGGGGATACTTGCACGATGTCTCAGGATCACTCCCGGCGAAGACGGAACCTTACGATTTTTTCCGCAAACACCGCGGCCGGAGAGAAGGCTCCAACGCTACGACAGTTCCTCCGGGCAAAACATGGCCTGTGTGCGTCCCCGCCTCATCTGCCCCGGTATTGCGACCGGAACCGCCCCGGCGTCATCCCGCCGAGCTGCCGGAAATGCCGGGTGAAATGACTCTGGTCGTGGTAACCGGTCTCGATCGCGATCTCGCCGACCGACCGATCCGTGTGCATGAGGAGCTGCCGCGCCTTTTCGACCCGCAGGGAATGCAGGAAACGCATCGGCGACATGCCGAAGAGGAAGGCGAACTGGCGGTTGAAGTGGGTGGCGGAAATCCCCGCAAGCTTGGCCATTTCGGCCATTGAGACGTTCGCGGTGTAGTTCTCCTCGAGATGACGGACCACCGGGGCCAGGGCGCGGAATTGCCTCTCGCGATCCTCGGGAGTCTCGATCGCATAACGCACCCCCGCGATGCCGACCACCTCGCCCGCCTCATCGCGCAGGGGCACCTTGCTCGAATTGAACCAACCCGGCCGACCCGATCGGTCCACCACGAACCACACCTGGTTCGTGAGGGAATGCCCCCGCTCCATGACACGCCGGTCTTCGGCGATGTAGGCGTCGGCCATCACCGCGGGATGGAAATCGCGATCGGTCCGACCCAGCAAATCCTCCGGATCGCTGATTTCCTTGGCCAGGAGCATCGCCCGGTTCGCCGCGATGTAACGGCTCTCGCGATCCTTCGCATAAAAAATCACCCCCGGGAGACAATCGAACAACTCGATCAACGCCGCCGCCGCGGGACGATGTTTGAAAAACGGCCGATGAAGATGGAGCCCGGGTCCTTTCTCTGTCATGGTCAAAACATACCAAATTTACCGAAGTGCGCTACAAGACCTGCCGCCCTTTCCGTGAGACCGTTCCCCATGCTGATCGGATCCCGCCATCGCGCCCGTCTTTTCCACGCCGTATTGCTGTCGGTCCTGACCGGCACGGTCTCCGCCCGTGAAAAGGTCGATTTCAGCCGCGACATCCTGCCCATTCTCTCCGACCGCTGTTTCCATTGCCACGGTCCCGACCCGAGCCACCGCAAGGCCGATCTGCGCCTCGACGACGAAGCCGCCGCGAAGGAGGCCCTTTCGCCCGGCGACCTCGCCCAGAGCGAAGTCTGGCAGCGCATCATCTCCACCGACGAGGACGAGCTGATGCCGCCGCCCGACTCGCACCGCAAACCCCTCACCGAAGCCGAACGTGACAGGGTCAAGCGCTGGATCGAAGAGGGTGCGGTCTGGGGAAAACACTGGGCCTTCGAAAAGCCGGTCCGTCCCACCGTGCCCGCCGGAGCCGATCATCCCATTGATGCGTTTGTCAGGGAGAAGCTGAAGGAGGAAGGCCTCTCCCCCGCCCCGCCCGCACCGGATCACACGCAGTTGCGGCGCCTTTCCTTCGCCCTCACCGGCCTGCCGCCGGGTTCGGTAATCAGTAATCCGTCATCGGTAATCAGTGCTTCGGATAGACCGATTACTGAATACCGATCACCGATTACCCACCTCGCAGAAACCGTTGACTCACTCCTCGCGTCCCCCCACCACGGCGAACGTCTCGCGATGTGGTGGCTCGATGCGGCGCGTTATTCCGACACCGACGGCTACCAGGGCGATGCCGAGCGCACGAACTGGCCCTGGCGCGATTGGGTCGTCGATGCCTTCAACCGCAACCAGCCCTTCGACCAGTTCACGATCGAGCAGTTCGCCGGCGACCTCCTTCCAAACGCCACGCCCGAGCAAATTCTCGCGACCTGTTTCCACCGCAATCACATGACGAACGGCGAAGGCGGCCGCGATCCCGAGGAGTCGCGGATCGATTATGTCATCGACCGGGTCAACACCACCGGCACCGTCTGGCTGGGGCTCACGCTTGGTTGCACCCAGTGCCACACCCACAAATTCGATCCGGTCAGCCACGAGGACTACTACCGGATGTTCGCCTTCTTCAACAGCATCGCCGAGGATGGCAAGGCGGGAAACAACGCGGTTCCCTACCTCGACTATCAATCGCCCAAAGCCGAACGCGCGGTGAAAGAGATGGAGGCCCACGTCGCCACGGTGAAGCCGCTCGAAGCCGCCGCGAAGGACGCCGCCCGGATCCGCTACGCCCCGTGGCGCGAGGAAAAACTCGCGTCGCTCCCACAGGATTACCAATCCTGGCAGACCGCCCGTCCCGGCGATGTCGCCTCGGTCGAGGGCACCACCTTTTCGATCGAATCCAACGGCACGATCCAGGCGACGGGACCGAATCCTCGGCAGGACGACTACCGCATCACCATCCCTGCCAAAAACCTGCCGGACCGCATTACCGGATGGCGGCTCGAGGTGATGCCGCATGCCTCCCACACCGAAGGCAAACTCTCGCGCGGCAAGAAGGGCGAATTCATCCTCACCAACGTGAAGGTGCTCGCGAAGCTCCCGGGCGAGGGACAGGTACGTGATCTCGAGATGCGCGGAGCGGTCGCCGACTTCGAGCGCGAGGCGAAGGGCCGCAACTACGGCCTCGTCAAGGACACCCTCGACGACGATCCCCGCAACGGCTGGACCACCGAATCGGGCGATGCAAAGGCGCCGCACACCGCCGTCTATGAATTGAAGGAGCCGCTTTCCCTCGCGCCCGACGAGGACCTCGTCTTTGTTCTCTTCCACCGATCCACCGACGGCGATGCGAACATCGGGCGTTTCCGCCTTTCCGTGACCACCGAATCCGGCGAGACGGTGCGATCGGTCAAAACCTCGCCGCTCGAGGAGATCGCCGCCGCCCGCCGCGAAGGCAAGCCGGTCGAACCCGCCGTGGACGAGCGCCTCTTCCAACAATACCTCGTCGGCGATCCCGAATACCAGGCCGTGCTGGCGAAGCTGAACGAAGCGAACCGCCAGCTCGCCGAAGTGAAAAAAGCCGCCGGCAAGTTGAAGGTGATGGTTCTGGACGAACGCCCCGAGGCCCGCAAGACCCACATCCTCGAGCGCGGCGTCTGGGATGCGAAAGGCGCGGAGGTCACCCCCGGCGTGATCCCCGCCATCCTCGACTGGCCCGCGGAGAAAACCCGCACCCGTCTCGACCTCGCGAAGTGGCTCGTCTCGCCGGAGAATCCGCTCACCGCCCGCGTCATCGCGAACCATCTCTGGACCTTGATGTTCGGTCAGGGTCTCGTCCGATCGGTCGAAGACTTCGGACTGCAGGGCGAAGCTCCGACCCATCCCGAGTTGCTCGACTGGCTGGCGGTCGAGCTGGTCGAGAGCGGTTGGGACCTCCGCCATGTCCTGCGACTCATCGCCACCAGCGGAACGTTCCTTCAGGACAGCGCCGTTTCGCCGGAGATGCTCGAGCGCGATCCTGATAACCGGCTCCTCGCGCGTTTCCCGCGGCACCGCCTCCCCGCCTGGATGATCCGCGACCACGCCCTCGTCGCCTCGGGCCTGCTCAATCCCGCCCTCGGCGGACCGCCCGTGAAACCCTGGCAACCCGAAGGCGTGTGGGAAGAGATTTTCATGGGCCGCTACACCTATCAGCCCAGCGTCGGCCCCGCCCAATACCGCCGCACGCTTTACGCCTACTGGCGGCGCTCGAGCGCTCCGACCTTCCTCTTCGACAGCGCCCAGCGCCGCGTCTGCGAAGTCAGCACGAACCGGACGAACACGCCCTTGCAAGCCCTGACCCTGCTGAACGACGTCGGCATGCTCGAAGCCTCGCGCTTGCTCGCCGAACGCGTCGCCGGGGACGATCCTGACAAAGCCATCACGCGACTCGCCGCGGCGATCCTGAATCGCACGCCGTCAGACCAGGAAGCCGCGGTGTTGCATCGCGAGCATCACCAGTCGCTCGATTATTACGAGTCGAATCCCGCCGATGCCGTCGCCTTCACGCGGATCGGGCAACAAGCGCCACTGAACGAACAACAAGCCCCCCGGGTCGCCGCCTGGATGACCGTGGCCAGCCTGATGCTGAATCTGGACGAGGCGATGACGATGGAGTGAACGCCAGTGGCATGGGCATCCTGCCCATGCATCGTGATGAGACGCTGATCCACCAATGACTCCCCTCGCTCATAAAATAGCTTTCAACCTCAAGCCGCGATGCATGGGCAGGATGCCCATGCCACCTTTCTACCCAGCATGAGCACCCGACGACACTTCTTGCAACAGACCGGTCTCAACCTCGGCGCGATCTCGCTGAGCTCGCTCCTCGCGCGCGATTCGCTCGGGGCGATCTCATCGAGCTTCTCCCGCATCGCGCCGAAGGCCAAGCGCGTCATCTTCCTCACCCAGTCGGGCGGACCCTCGCAGCTCGAGCTCTACGATCACAAACCGGGCCTCGCGAAATGGGCCGGCGTCGAGTTGCCCGAAAGCGTGCGCCAGGGACAGCGGCTCACGACGATGACGTCGAACCAGAAGCAGCTCATCATGCCGGGCATCACGAAGTTTTCCCGCCACGGGCAAAGCGGGGCGACGGTCAGCGAATGGCTCCCGCACATCGGCTCGGTCGCGGACGAGCTCTGCTTCATCAAGTCGATGGTGACCGACCAGATCAACCACGCACCGGCGATGACGAAGTTCCTCACCGGACACCAACTCCCCGGCCGCCCCAGCTTCGGGGCGTGGGCGAGCTACGGGCTCGGCAGCGAGAACGAAAACCTGCCCGACTACCTCGTCCTCATTTCGAGGATGAAACGGCCGAGCGACCAACCCCTCTACGACCACTACTGGGGCAGCGGCTTTCTCCCCTCGCGCTACCAGGGCGTGAAGCTCCGCAACGCGAAGGACCCCGTCCTCTACCTCCGCGACCCTGACGGATTGCCAAGGGAACGCCGCCGGGGGATGCTTGACGGACTTTCCGAACTCAACACGATGCGCCACGAGGCCACCGGCGATCCCGAGATCTCGACGCGG
>JALRFZ010000387.1 GCA_023253615.1 Verrucomicrobiales bacterium
TTTGTCGCCTTCACCGGCCGAGCCTAACATCGCCAGAAATCCGGCCTTCTCCGGCTCCGTGGGCAGGCGCGAGAGCGTCGCGAGGCTGGCCTCTTCGACGATGCGGGCATCGTCGGCTTTCTCGGCGAGGAGTTTCTCGACGATGCTCTTGTTCGAGGCGAGGCGGTCGTTCACGGCATCGCCGTTGGCAAGGTGGAGGACCTGGATCATGCTGGGCTGGTTGGAGCGTTCGCATTCGCAGGTGATCTCGCGGTCGTTGCGGCCGAAGGTCTTGAGGAAGTAGGATTGCACCGCGGAATCGTAGAGTTCGAGGGCGCGGGTGCCTTCCTTGTAGAATTCCGTCTTCTCCGAGCTCCCGTCGTTGAGGGCGACCTTGTCGAAGACACCCGCCACCCCGGTGACGTCGGCGATGGCGTCGTGAAGGACCTCGGCCATCAGGCGGCGCGGCTGGTGGCGCGAGAGGTATTTCGTATCGTCGCGGTTTTCGGAATGCACCTCGCCGCTGCGCTGGTAGGTCTCGCTCTGGAGGATCACGCGCATCAAAACCTTGAGATCGAATCCGGCGTCGGTGAAATTTTTCGTGAGTGCTTCGAGAAGCGGCTCGTTGCTCGCGGGATTGGAGGCGCGCAGATCATCGACCGGCTCGACGAGGCCACGTCCGAAGTAGGCGGCCCAGATCCGGTTGGTGATCGAGCGGGCGAAGTTCGGATTCTCCGGCGCGACGAGCCAATCGGCGAGAGCCTCGCGACGGTCTTCCGTCGCCTCCGGATCGAGCGGCTCGCCGTCGAGCGGTGCCGGCACCTGCGGTTTGCCGGTGCGCGGCTGGATGAGGTCGCCGCGCGGCTCGACGTAGAGGGTGCGGATGCCGTCGCCGCTGCGGGTGTCGCCGCCCCAGCCTTTCGCCCGGACGCGGGAGAAGAGATTGGCGAAGGCGTAATATTGATCGTTCGTCCACTTCTCGAGCGGGTGATCGTGGCACTTCGCGCAGTTGATCGACTGGCTCAGGAAGGCCTGGGCGACGTTCTCGGCGAGGGTCTCGGGATCCTGGTGGACGGCGTAGAAATTGGTCGCGCCGTTCTCGGTGCTGATGCCTTTCGCGGTGACGACTTCGCGGATCATTTCATCCCACGGCCGGTTCGCGGCGATGTTGCCCCGGATCCAGTCGTAGTAGGCTTTCACCGCGGCGGGACGGAGGATGCCGCCGTTGACGAGGAAGATGTCGGAGAAGCGGTAGCTCCAGTAGTCGACGAACTCCTCGCGCTGGAGGAGGGCATCGATCAGCTTGGTGCGTTTGTCAGGCGCCTGGTCGGCGAGGAAGGCGCGGGTCTCGGCGACGGTCGGGAGTTTGCCGATGGTGTCGAGGAAGGCGCGGCGGATGAAGTCCTCGTCAGAGCAACGGCCCGAGGGCTGGAGATTGAGCTGGGCGAGCTGGGCGAGCACCAGTTCGTCGATGAAATTCGCTTTCGGCGCGGAGGTGAAGATTTCGTCCGGAATCGAGTTCGGGAAAGGCGAGCGGATCCGCGCGATCGCCACCTTGCTCGCAAAGAGCGCGGTCACCGCTCCTTCCCCATGGCCGATCACCTCGGCGGTGCCGGAGTCGTCGATGTAGGCGATCGTCTCATCGGCGGAGGCGAACTTCGCCCAGTCGGTGACGTCGAGGCTGCTGCCATCGTCGTAGTGGGCGGTGACGAGGAAACGCTGCTTCGAGCCGTTTTTCAGAATCGAGAGCGGCGGCTCGACCGTGATCGACACGACCGCCGCGTCCTCGGCCGAAGGCGCGGGACTGCCGTTCGCGATCCACTCGGCGAGGATGCGGTATTCGCGCGAGCGGGAATCGAGCTTCTTGCCACCCTTGTGCGGCGTGGCCATGGTCGGCTTGGTCAAGAGGAGGCTCTTGGCCGGCTCAAGCGGATCGACGCGGCGTCCGCGGGCCTCGCGGGTCATCGTGTAAAAATCGGCCGGGGGATCGTAGCCGCGCAGGCTGAGCCGGAAACCGCCCTTGCCCGCGACGGCGCCGTGACAGGCCCCCATGTTGCAGCCTTGGCGCGTCAACACGGGCATGACGTGTCCGTTGAAGCTCCAGGCGAAGGGCTGGTCGAAGTTTTCGACAACGATCTCGCGGGTCGCGACGGAATCGCCAGCCTTCGCGGTGAGGACGGCCTTGCCGTTGCCCTTCGCATACACGACGCCATCGACGATCTCGGCGACACCGGCGGGTTCGATCGCCCAAGTCGCAGAGGATTCTTCGCCGACGAAATCGCCACCTTCGGCGCGGAGGGCGAGGACATGCTGGATCGCCTCGGGTCCGTCGAGACGGATGGATTCGGGGAGGATGCGCAGCTCTTTCGCTGCGGCGAATCCGGTCGCGAGGTAGAGGACGATGAGGGAAAGGAGGGGTTTCATCCTGACAATCACGCAAAAAGTTCTTTCACCGGCTCCTTCCCGAAATCGACGATGGGGA
>JALRFZ010000451.1 GCA_023253615.1 Verrucomicrobiales bacterium
ATGGACGGCGACCTCGGCGACTTCATCGAAGCGAAACTCCGCGGCCACGTCGCCGGCGAGTCGCGGGAGGAGGTGTGAGGTCGGAGGTCGGAGGTCGGAGGTCGGCAATGTGGCTGCGACTTCAGTCGCAGGGGAGTGGCAGTCGGTTTTCTTCGTCGCGACCAGTCACTCATCCAGCGCCTCAAGCAAGGGCGTGTAGGCCTGTTGGTTGAGCAGGGCGATCGCCCCCGCATCGCCTGGCTCGGTCGCGACTTCGGCGTAGATCGCGAGGGCGTTGTGCATGGACTCGATCGCCAGTTCGAGATTCTCGATGCGGGCGTCGTCGTCTCCGGCGGCTTTGGCGATGCCGGCCTTGCGGGCGGCTTCGGCGGCGGTGACGTAGTGCAGGGCGAAGGTGGCGCGTTTCGCGTAGCGCAGGATCAACGGACGGGCGCCGTCGCGGGCGCGCGTATTGGCGCGGTAGAATTCGCCCATCGCTTTCGCATAGAGATCCTTGGCTTCGGTCCACCAGGCGGGGACGGGTTCGGCGGATTCGTAGCAACGCATGAAGCCGCCGGATACGAAGGTGGGATCCTGATCGAGAATGAGACGACCAGCCTTCGTCAGAGCGGCGATGCCGTTGTCGAAGGGATCGGCGACCCCGTCCCCGCAGATCGAAAGCAGGAGCGCATCGGTGGTTTTGTCAGGCTCAAGTGAGGCACCGGCACTCGTCCGTGCGAGGGACCAGATCGCGGCGGATTGATCGCCGACGAATCGCGTCTGGAGTTGGAAGCCCCGCTGGTTTCCCTTCGCCGAATCGAGGATCTCGGGATAGGGGAAAAAGCCACCGCCGAGCCATCCCGCCTCGAGCACGGACTCTCCGGCCATCCCGGCGACGGAACCCGCCCCGGGATAGAGGGCGGCGATCCGCTCGAAATCCTCCTCGCGGTCGCTCTCCAGTTCGATCTGGGTCGCGAGTCCGACCTGCGATGCCGAGAGCAGCACTTCCCTTACAAAGGCGACCGCGGTATCGCGACGGGCCTCGGCGGAGGTCGCGGCGGCGAGAGCCGGGTGATCGAAGATCTTCTCTCCCTTGAAAACGGAGCGCCCTGCGAGGTCGCCGGTGACGTCGATGGGATCGCCTTTCCAGATGCCGGAGCCCTCGGCGACGGCTCCGGCGAAGACTTGAGAGGGTTGCATCGGGAACACAACCCTGTTGAATTTCATCAGGGCGAGCCGGCGGAAGAGCGATGCGAGATCCTCCGCGCTCCACACGGCCTGACTCGCCGGGCTCGTTCCCAGGGTGCGCCACGCCCGGATTTCCTGGGTGGGTTTGAGAACCGAGTCAAAACCATCGAGCCTGAAGGCCGGTTTTTCGACGGGGAGATATTCGGCATCCGGCACGACGCGGATGCCGTTGAGGTGGCCGTATTCCGCCACCGCCCAAAGCGTCGCGATCGGGCTGCCACCGCCGAGGACGAGGCCCTGCTCGGTCGATTTCACGAGGTGCCCCTGTTCGCCGAGATCGGCGGGCCAGGCGTCGCCCATTGCCGCCTTCACCGCAGGATTCGTGTCGGGGTGTCCGAGGAGGATGCGGTTCGAAGCGTCTGTTGGAGTATCGGTGAGGGTGATCTTCGCGTCGAAGAGGGCGACGAGGGTTTTCCCGAGTTCCTGCGCGGCGAGTTGCTCGAGCGGTGCGGGCGACGGGCCGGTCACGATGGTGACAGAGGGGCCTTCGGCGCGGGCGAGCGAGAAGGTGAGCAGGATGGCGAAGAGAAATTTTGTTTTCATGTGGGGCACCTCCTTCAATCACTTTGCTTCGTTCGACACGCAGAACACCTTGTCGCGCGTGCGGATGAAAATCCTTCCATCGGCGATGGCGGGGGTGGCGAGGATTTCGCCGCCCATGTCGTTTTTGGCGAGCACGGTCATCTCGGGCTTGTCATCGAGCACGACGACGAATCCATTCCTCCCCGCGATGTAGACCTTGCCATCCCCGGCGATGGGCGAGGCGTAGTAGTCGCCGAAATTCTTCAAACGCGTCCGCTCCCACACCGTGGACCCGTCCGTCGCATCGAAGCAACTCGAGACGCCGCCCGATTTCACGACGTGGAGCCGGTTGTTGTAGACGAGGGGCGAGGAAAGATTCGAGGGCGACTTGTTGTCGATGTTCCAGACGACGTGCGTTTTCGTGACGTCGCCGTTGCCCCCGCCGCGCACCGCCTGGATCGTGTTGCCCCCGGCGGCCTGGTTGTTCTCGTGCTGGAAGGCGGTGTCGATCTCGGTCTCGTCGATGAGCTTGTCGTGGTTTTTGTCGGAGGCGTCGAAACGCTCGAGGAATTCCGCGGGCATTTCCTCGCGGGCGAGCTTGCCATCCTGGTTGGTGTCGAGCCACTCGAGCAGGGCGTATTTCAGCGTCCGGGTCGAGTCTCCGTAGCTCTGCACCGCGATGTAGACGAGATCATCCTTCACCACGGGCGAGGTCATGATGGTGCGGAGCAGGCTCTGGCTCGACCAGAGTTCCTTGCCCGTCGCGGGATCGTATCCGATCAGCTTGCCCGATCCGGCGACAACGAGATCCTTGCGTCCGTTTGCCTCGCAGATCACGGGCAGGGAATAACCGGCGAGCATTTCGGGTCGCGGCGTTTTCCAAAGTGGCGATCCGGTTTTGGCATCGAGGCAGAGAAGGAAGGAATTCAAGTCGTCGTCCTGCGCGAAGTAGACGCGTCCGTCGTGGACGACGGGGGAGGCACCGGGACCCCAATCCATGAGGTAGGCGGGCTTGGGCACTTCGTGTTTCCAGACGTCGGATCCGGTGGCGGCATCGAAGGCGAGGATGCCGAGCGTGCTGAAGTAGGCGTAGACACGCTCGCCGTCGGTCGCGGCGGTGGACGAGGCGTGGCTGTTCGGCGGGGTGATGCGCGGCAGCCCGCCCGCAGGCATCTCGCGTTTCCAGAGTTCCTTGCCGGTCGCGGCTTCGTGGCAGGTGACGACGAAGGTCTTTTCGCCGACGAGGGCGGTGTTGAAGACGCGGCCGCCGGCGATGACGGGCGAGCCGATCCCGTCGCCGAGTTCGGCCTGCCAGAGCACCTTCGATTCGAAGGAAAACTCGGTCGGAAGCGGCTCCGTGCCGGAGGCGACCCCGCTGCCATTGATCCCGCGGAATTGCGGCCAGTCGCCGGCGGCGGCGGGGATCGTCAGGGCGAGGGCGAGGGCAAAAAGGGTGGTCGGCGGTCTCATGACGCGCCGATTCAATCAGGAAGGTGCGATCACGGCAATGGCCGGAATCGGCCAGATGAGCCCCCTCATTTTCCTTCCGCGGCCCAGAGCTTCATCTGCGCGATATTGGCCTCGATGATGGAATCGGGCTTCTTCAGGTACTCGGCCATGTCACTGTCGTAGACCGCCTCGCTCTCGGGAGCGGGATCTTTCGTGGCGACGAGTTTCGCATCGAGCTTGCCACGCAGCTCCGCAAGCGTTGTGGCGTGGGCGGGATCGTCCGCGAGATTGTGGTTTTGCCAGGGATCGGCCCGGGTGTCGTAGAGTTCCTCGGCGGGACGCGTCGGAGCGAAGAGCAATTGTTCGGTCAAGGGAGGCAGCGTGCCCGCCTCGTGAGCGGCCCTCAGGGCGATGAGAATGTCCTTGGCGTCCTTGTAGCGGTTCGGCTGGAGGTGCGGGCGCTGGGGATGGAAGTTCCGGATGTAGAGAAAACGATCGGTGCGCAGGCTGCGGATTTTCTCGACGGTCTCGTCGCAGCGGTCACGGGCGGCGAAGGCTTCGGTGCGGGGTTGGTAATCCTTTGCAAAGAGATCGCGTCCCTGCATCCAGTCGGGCACCTCGAGTCCGGCGGCCGCGAGGGTCAGCGCGGCGAGATCGATGTGCTCGACAAGATCCTCACGCACCGCTCCTGCGGCGATCCCGGGGCCGCGCACGACGAAGGGGATGTGGGTGCCTTCGTCGTAGAGGAATTGTTTGCCGCGCGCATGACTGATGCCGTGATCGGTCATGAAAACGACGAGGGTCGAATCGAGCAAGCCCTCGGCCTTGAGACGATCGATCACGTCCCCGACATGACGATCGGTCAGGCGCACGGAGTCGAGGTAGTCGGCCCAATCCTGCAGCAGCACCGGATCGCGGGGATAGTGCGGCGGCAACACGACTTTGGCCGGATCGGTCGTCGCTCCGAAGGCCTCGCGGACTTTGCCGCGGAATTTCTCCTCGCGTTTCTCCATCGGACCTTCGCGCAGTTTTCCGCCAGCGAGTTGCACCTGCATGAAGAAGGGTTGCCCATCGTCCCGCGTGCTCCAGTCGGCGCCATCGTAGATCGCGGGATCGTATTCGAAATTGTAGTCGGTCTTCCCGAGACCGGATCTGCCCTTGGCTTTGCCGCCTTTGCCCGCCGCGGGATTGCCGGCGAGACCGCTCCCGATGCAGGTGTGGTAGCCGGCGCGCTGGAGGATTGCGGGAATCGGCTCAACGCCTTCGGGCAGACGGATCTTCAATTCGCCCCGGCCGCTGCGATGCTGGTGCGCGCCGATCGTGGTCTGATACATGCCCGTGATGAGGGCGGAGCGGCACGGCGAACACACCGGCGCGGTGACGTAGGCGCGGGTGAAACGCGTGCCTTCCTTCGCCAAGGCATCGACGCGGGGCGTCGCGATCGTGGTTTCCCCGTAGCAGGAGAAATTCGCCGACATGTCGTCGACGACAAACCAGAGCACGTTTGGTCGCTCGGCGGCGTGGAGCGTGGCCAAAGGGAGAACCCCGCCGATCAGGCATAGCACGCCGCGGAGGAAACGTTTCATCCGGTCACTTCTTTCACGAGCTTCTCCAGGCGGCGGGTGTATTCGACCCAGACCTTGCGGGCTTCGCCCGAGTCGTCGACATCCTGTCCGGCGTGGATCGCGGCCTTGATGTGAGGCTCGATCGAGAGCCAGCCGTCGTAGCCGGTTTTCTCGAGATCTTCGATGATGCGGCGCTGCACGGCATCCTCGTCGACGTGGCAGGTGATCCAGTCTCCGCCCGCGGGATTCGGCTTCGCGCTCTTGATGTGCACGTGCACGATGTGGTCGCGGCACTTCGTGTAGTAGTCCCAGGTCGACTCGTTGTTGTTGTCGTGCAGGCTGTTGTTGCCGGTGTCGATGATGAGTTTGAAAGCCGGGCTCGGCACCGCTTCGATCAGCTCGAGGAATCCTTCGGGCGTTTCCCCGTAGCCGCTGCAATTCTCGTGGGCGAGGATGACGCCCTCGGCCTCGGCGATGGGGGCGAGCTCGCGGAGACGGCGCACCACCTCGGCCTTCCAATCTTCGCGGGAGAGGGGGGCGTCCTTGTCATTCGGCCAGGACATGATGCGGAGGAATTTCGCCCCGACCGAGCGCATCCGTGGAGCGACGCGCTTGAGTTCGTCGATGTCCTTCTGGAAATCGGAGGTCACGGGACGCGCCCAGTTGCCGATCTGGCCGCCGAAGCCGACAATCTCGATGCCGTTGGCTTCGAGCTGGGCACGCACCGCCTGCCATTCTTCCTCGGTGTGGTCGCAGATGCTCTTGCCATTGACGAGGCGCAGCTCGATCGCGCTCCAGCCCGCTTCCTTGAGCGTGGCGATTTGTCCATCGAGAGATTTTTCGGCCTCGTCGGCGAATCCGGTGAATTTGAAGGGCATGATCGGAAAAAGTTGGGGTTTGAATGAAAGAAGGGAGTGTGATGATACACAAGCGGGACGGTCTGGCAAAGGCGCGATCTCGAAAAAGAAGCTGGTCAAATGAACGAATTTGGATAGAATTTCCCTATGTCTCTCTACTTGAAGCTGCCCGAGGTTTCCGACCAACACACCTTCAATCATCGCCGTTGGGACGAGATCTTGGAAAGCGGCGAGGCGGCGCTGTATGAGAACCGGCGCGTCGAGACCGATCGCTACGGACATCTCGTCCTCAGCCCCTGGGCGGCGGCGAAGCATGGGATTTATCAGGGCCGGGCTTTGTGGCTTCTTCAGACCATGCTTCCCAATGGCATCGGAATCACGGAATGTCCCGTCTCCACCTCGGACGGCGTGAAACTCGTCGATGTCGCATGGATGTCGCGCGAGCGTTATGAGCCGATGCGGGAATTCAAGGTTTTCGAGAAAGCCCCCGAGATCTGTATCGAGATTCTTTCCCCCTCGAACACCCGGGCCGAGATGGAAGAGAAGCGCGATCTCTACTTCGAGATAGGTTGCCTCGAATTCTGGACGGTCGGCGCGACGGGCAAGGTGCGTTTCTTCGGGGCCGGCGGTATGGAACTCGACGGTTCGGAGCTTTGTCCCGGGTTTCCGGGGCAGATCGAGCTCTGAAGTCGGGCGTTCGTTTTGCTGAGGGGGCTCGCTGGCATCCCGTCGGGATGCCCTGGGTTGTGGGACTCGATATCCGGTGGTGTCGCTTTGCTCGACCACCGGCTAATGGCTGGGATGCCTCCGGCATCGGGTGAGAGGACGGGGCGCGGTTGCATGGGGCGATGGGATGGGAGCGTGGGCTGGCGTTGATCGTGAAACGGAGCGGCGTACGACAGGGCTTTCCCGGATGGATGCCGAACGGCATCACAGCCATTAGCCGGTGGTCGAGCGAGGCACGAGCGATACCACCGGATTTCAGGCGGGAAAAAGGGCGCATCCCGGAGGGATGCCAGCCAACGTCGCCGGGAGGAAGCGCCGTCCGCTTCCCCTCATCGATTTGAAGGGGATTTCCGGCGAATCAGCGGTCCATCCGCTTCCACTCGCTCACGCTCGTGGCTACAGACGCGAAGATCATTTCGCCGCGACCGGAGCCCTGGTCATGAGATAGGCGATGAGATCTTTCACCGTCGCTTCATCCATCGTCTTCAGGAGTCCCTCGGGCATGAGCGACACGGGCATGGACTCGCGTTTCGTGATCGTGTCGGCGGGAATCGTGAGCCGTTCCACCGGCGTCTGCACGGTGACGGTCTTTTCATTCTGCTCGGGCACGACCCCGGAGACGACGCGGCCGTCCTTCAGGGTGAAGACGGTGAGGAGGTAATCGGCCGGGACGACTTCGTTGGGATTGACGATGTTGCCTAACAAATAGTCCAGATTGTGCCGGTCGCTGCCGGTGAGGTCGGGTCCGATCGCGCCTCCTTCGCCGTAGAGCTTGTGGCACGCGCCGCAGAGCGCGGCATAGGTCGTCTTGCCCTTCGCCGGATCGGCCTGGGCGATGACCTCGGGTGTGAGGAGTTTCTTCCAGTCGGCGATCTCGGTCTTCAGAGCCTCGGGCGTATCGCGGACCTCGCCCCAGACTTCGCCGAGCCGCCGGGTCAGGGCCTCGTCACCGAGACTTCTGATCTGCCTCGCGTGGAAAGGGCTGATGGCTTCGCGGGGGATTTCACCCGATGCGACCGCATTGAGAAGCGCGGTCGCGTAAAGGTTCCGGGAGACGAGCGTATCGATGGATTCCGCGCGATTTTGGGGATTCCGAAGCCAGTGATTGAGGACTCTCTTCGGCACTCCCGCGTCCTCGTAGTTGGAAAGTCCGAGAACGGCCTCGCGCCCGATGATGCGGTCGTTGGTCCACTCCTTGAGCAATGGAAGCAGATCCGGAGTGGGATCGCGCAACAGGTTGGTCAAGGCGGCGCGGCGGGCTCCGGGATCGCCCTCGGCATTCGCGGCGATGGCGAGCAATTCATCGCGGGCCCGGCCGTCCCCGAAGACGACGGAGAGTTCGCGGATCAAGGTTTGTGTTTCCTCATCGCCGCCGGATTTGGCGATGGCGTCCCAGGCCGCGGGTTTGGTCGCCTTGCTCCAGCCCTTGAGGCCTTCGTTGAGTCCCCGGAGGATGGGAAGGCGATTCTCTTCGGTGGCACGCGAGAGGAGTTCGTTCACCGGACCGGGCGTCTTCTCGAGATCCTCGGCGAGGCGGCGCGTGATGAGGCGTGTGACGGTGGGGAGTTTGGAGGCGAGAGCGAGTTTGACGGCTTGGTCTGGGTGTTTCGAGACCGCTTCGGCAATGCCATACCAGATCATGAGGGATTGCTGGCGGTCGGAGGCGTCTTCGGAATGGCCGCACAGAAAAGTTGCGAGTTGAATGCGCCACTCGAGCTTCCTTCTTTGCAAAGCTGCGGCGAGTTCCAAACGCACGAGGCCTGACGCATCATTCGCCATGTTTAGGTCAACCCTCCCGTTCTCCTCTGCGACCCGGCGAACTAGCATCGCGCGCTGGCCTTCATCCTTGGAGGCGAGCAGTGAAGAACGATCAAAGGAACCATCCTGAAGCTTCGTCAACCACTCCGGCCTCCCCGTCGTCGGCTCACCCTTCCCGGGCCCGTCATACACGATCCGATAGATCCGTCCGCTGCTGCGATGAATCCCGTCGTTGTCATGGCATTCGCCGGTGTCGCTCCAGTCGTTCATCCAGACTTGTCCATCCGGCCCCGTGATCAGGTCGAGTCCGCGGAACCAGGGATCCTTCATCATCAGGAAATCCTTTCCGTGCTTGCCGACGTAGCCGTTGCCCTCGCGTTCGAGGATGTCCATGTTGATGCGGCGGCCGTGGAGGTTGCAGGTGAAGAGTTTGCCGTGGTATTCCTTCGGCCAGACGCCGCCCTGGTAGATGAGGCAGCCCATGTGGGCGTGGCCGCCGCCGAGTTCGGAGGTCTTGTCGCTGATGCCTTCGCGGATGTCGCTCCATTTTTCCGATCCGCGATCCCAGTGGTAGTGGTCGGCGGTGTGGCCGATGTACTCGTATGCGAGCGGATTCAGATGCGCGCCGAACATGCGTTCGTAGTAGGCGCCGGGAATGGCGTGCCAGAGGTGGCCGATGACGGTGTTCGTGTAGAACATCTGGCCGTCCTCGTTCCAGTCGAGTCCCCAGGGATTGGTGCCGCCGTGGCAGAAGACCTCGAAGGTCTTGCGCTCGGGATGGAAACGCCAGATCGCGCAGTTCATCGCGATGCGGTCCTTTTCCGGCGTGCCGGGCGCGCCGATGTAGGAGGTCGAGGTGATGCCGTGGCGACCATAGAGCCAGCCATCGGGCCCCCACTTCAGGCCGTTGACGATGTTGTGACCGATCGTCTCGGCGTCGAAGCCGTCGAGCATCACGACCGGCTCGCCGTCGGGGACGAGGTCGCCGTCCGCATCGGGAATGAAGAGCAACTGCGGCGCGCAGGTCACCCAGACGCCGCCGTGACCGACCGCGACGGAGGTGAGCCGTTTGCCCTGGTCCCAGAAAATGGTGCGTTTGTCAGACTTCCCGTCGCCGTCCGTGTCCTCGAGGATGGTGACGCGGTCGTTCAGATCGAGGTCCCAGCGACGCGGATTCTCCGCGAAGGTGTAACACTCCGCGACCCAGAGGCGGCCCTTCTCATCGAAGGCGATTCCGATCGGCTGGCGCACCTCGGGCTCGGAGGCGAAGACCTCGAGGCGGAAGCCCTCGGGCAGCACCGCCGTCTTCGCCGCCTCCGCGGCCGGCATGGGAGCGTCACCGGACTTTTCGGTGTCGTAGGGCTCGGGGAAGCCGGCGGCGAAGGAGAGGTTGGCGCTGATGAGAAGGAGAAGTGGCATGGGCTTCCAGCCCATGCGTTCGGCGGAGCGGAGGTGGAACGGTGTCGGCATCGATATCTCTTTGAAAAGTGGGTTGGGTGTGTTCCCCGTCGAATCCATGGGGTAGCACCCACGTGATGGGAATTGTTCACAAAGCCGCGATTGAGTCCAGCAGATTACGGGAGGATCAGCAAGCTGCTCGCCGGGTCTCGAATGAACGCTTGGATCAGGAGGGAATGGAGCCGGATCAAGGCGGTCACCTCCCGGGTCGTGCAGTTGCCAACCTCCAGGAAGAGGAATTTGGGAGGAGCTCCGTAAAGAAGACTGCGTTGGAAAAAGTCGTGATCCTTGGAGACGATCGTGTAACCATTTGCGCCGGCAAAATCCCAGATCACCGCGTCATCGGTATGATCGAGACCGTTGGTGTTCACATGTGAGGACCCGGGAAAAAGATCGAGAATCTGCGGCACAATCCGGCTCGACAGATTCTCGTCGAGGAGAAGCTTCATGCCGCATCGGTGAAGAGTTTTCTTTCACGGTCGGCAGCAAAGGCGAGACAGGCTTGAATGTCGTCGCGGTTCAACTCGGGGAAGTCCTCCAGGATCTCATTCACGCTCATCCCGCCGGCCAGGTATTCGAGAACATCCTGCACGGTGATCCGTAGACCGCGAATACAGGGCTTCCCGCTCCGTTTTCCCGGTTCGATGGTGATGATTGCGCGGTAGTCCATGTTGGAGAGACTAAGCGATTCCGGATTGAAGTTCAACCCTTCGTCAAAGCGGTGGTTCTCAACCTCCCACCGCCCGGTCCAGCAGATTCTTCGTGATCCGCTGCACCCGGGCATCCGGTCCATGAGGCCTCGACCAATGCGACCAGGGCAGCATGTGACCGGGCGGCGAGCTGAGCCCCTGGCACCAGAAGATGGTCGAAGCGTTGAAGACGAAATTTCCCTTCGGCCCCGGATAAATCGTCGCGGTCCATTCCTGCGGATTGACGCCGCCCTGCAGCGCCGTGCCCGCACCGACGACCTCGAGTCCGGCGATGTCCTGCGGCGGATCGCCGTGATACTCCCAGCCGATCAACCCGGGGATGGCGTCGCCCGCCTTCATCCCGGTGCCCTCGAAGATCCAGTGTTCGGGTTTCGTGCAGACCCAGTCTCCGCCGCCGTTCACGGGATCGACGTTGCGGGATCCCATCAGATACCCTTCGTCCGGTCCGCGGTGGGGAAAGGGGCCTTCGTCGCGCTCGCGGGCGACGGCGAACTTGTAATCACCGCCGTAGGGGCCGCCTCGGAACATGATGCGGTTTTCGCGACCGTCGGTGCTCGGCGTCATCGGCGTGACCCAACAGACGGAATTGCCGGAGAAGAAAAGCAGGTTCGTTCCTTCGTCGCGTAGTTTCACGACATTCTCGTATTCGCGGATGTCCCAGTATTCGTCGTGGCCGTTGCTGAGGAAGGCCTTGAAACGCCCCGGCCGCGCGTAGGCGGGATCGTTCATGTCCGCGTTCGTGCAGTAGGTGACGTCGTAGCCCTGCTCCTCGAGCCAATAGGCCATGGGGAATTCAAAACAAAGCCACTCGCCCGAGCCGATCGAGTTCGGGTTCTCGTAGATCTGCGAATACTTGCCATAGGGCCGGTCGAAACTGACGTCGGCCCACGGACCTTGGTTGCCCTTCGGATGGGTGTAAACGGAAAAGTTCTTCGGCCACTGGTTGTAGGCCTGCCAGGTGTTGTCCGAGGTCTGCAGGCAGATGTCGGCGGGACGATCGTCCTTCACGACAAAAACGACGAAGTTCTGCCAGTAACCCTTGCCGGTGGTGTCGGGCGTGGTGAGGCGTCCGAGGTAGACACCGCTGGGCCAGTCTTGAGGTACTGTCAGGGTCACCGAGGGTTCCCAGAGGCATTCGTGGAGATGCCGGTCGCCGCGGGTGGATTCGGGAGTGGGTTGCGTTTTTCCCGGCAACTTCTCGAAGGTCTGCATGAGCCGCGCGCCCTTGCCGCCGTAATAGCCGGTGCGGAAGATCTCAAGCCGGTAATCGGCCGGCACCTTCACGCTCACAAAAATCTTGAGCGTCTCTCCGGCGGCGACGGATTGCTTCGAGCAGTAACCCTCGATGTCCGACGAGCGCATCCCGGCCCGCTCATCAAGCCGCACGCGGGTGAGCTGCCAGTCGTCCGCGCCGGGTTTGGCGTTTTCCTCGCGGATCAGGTTGGGTTT